>CALFSX010000050.1 GCA_937916515.1 uncultured Planctomycetaceae bacterium
CTTGACCAATAGGCCCAGGCAATCCACAACAGCAGAACCAGCGCTGAGATTCCAAGCCATGATCCCCGCCAATTTCTTAGTTTGGTTCGCACAGACGACTTCGCTGGTTTCGTTGTTTCGGACATTGTTTGTTCTGACTTTCAGGCGGCCAACCGATGGCGAAGCTTCAATTGATTCCGGCAGCAGGACGATCCCGGAGATTGACATTAGCTTACTCAAAAATGAGTCAGCTTTGCCAATGTTGTAATAATGTGTGATAGTTAGATAGCTAACACGGTGGCTTCCAAACAGAATGTTGTCTGTGGTCGGAATTTTGATGATGGTGAGGACGTCTCGCATGCTGGATTGTGATCGAAAGCTTCGAGTCATCTTACTTGATGACCAGCCGATCGTGCTAAGCGGTGTTTCTATGCTGTTGGGCGCTCTTGGGCATCAGGTGACACAGGCAAGTCGCGGCGAGGAAGTTGTGGAGCGGTTTCAAAATGGTGAACGGTTTGATGTCGCCATTTTGGATATGACCGTCGAAGCTGGCCTTGGTGGCAGTGAAATTGCTGCTGATTTGTTACAGATCGACCCCGACGTGAAGTTGATTGTCAGCAGCGGATAAGGCATTTCTGACGTTATAAGTGATTGCCAACAGTTTGGTTTCCATGGAGCTCTTCCGAAGCCGTTTAGTATGGCTGAGTTGAAACTCGCGATTGACAGCGTGATGCAAGTCGACAAGTGTGCTGAATAATGTTTGCGGAATGTTCACAAAACTGAAACTCTGGTTGTTGCCGGAATTGCTTCATGCTGGCTGGGACATCACTATTCCCCTTGAGTTTTCGAGTTGATTGGGAAGCAATGGGCCTCCGATCGGCGAACGACGAATATGCCTGCATCTTCAGCCGAAACCGTGGCGGTTGTTCCGGTTGGAATTGCGGCATCTGAGTGGCTGGTTGCGAACGTTGCGGCGACCCGATACCAGAGAGTTGGAGGCCTGTCTTCTCACCACAGATGGCTGGCAATTAATTTACTATTTGAAAGGCAATACCAACGTGAATCTGGAAAGAACTTGTCGTCTTGTCACGCTGGGTTGCAAAGTTAATCAATACGAAACGCAGTTGTTTCGCGAGGCTCTGGAGCAAAGTGGCTATCGAGAAGCTTTGGATCACGAATCTGCAGACCTGTGCGTGGTCAACACCTGTACGGTCACAAACAATGGCGACTCGCGATCTCGTCAGGTTATTCGTCAGCTGGCGAAAAAGAATCCAGGCACGAAGACAATCGTGATGGGGTGTTACGCCACTCGCGATCCGCAAGCTGTCAGCCAGCTTCCAAACGTGATCGAAGTTATTACCGACAAGCGTGAATTGCCGGATGTGCTGGGACGTTTTGGTATTGTGGATATGCCGGCCGGTATCAGCCAGTTTGAAGGTCACCGCCGAGCGTTTGTAAAGATCCAGGACGGCTGCATTCTGAAATGTTCATATTGCATAATTCCCACCGTGCGGCCGGGAGTTCGCAGTCGTCGTCCTGTTGATATTGAAGAAGAAATTCGCCGGCTGGTCGATAACGGTTATCGCGAAATCGTGATCAGTGGCGTGCATGTCGGGCATTTTGGAATCGACACAAACAACCTGAAAAATGGTGACAAGCCAGAACGTCTGGGAGACCTGTTTCGTCGACTGGATCGAATTCCGGGTGACTGGCGAATGAGACTATCCAGTATTGAAACAGTGGAAGTCAACGATGACTTCATCAAGGCCGCCGGTGATTGCGAACACCTTTGCCCCCAATTTCACCCGGCTTTGCAAAGCGGTTCTGATACGGTTCTGCAGCGAATGCGGCGTCGTTATCGAGTGGATCGTTTCTTAAGCCGCCTGAATCAGATTCGTGACATGCTGGGCAATGATCCCGCATTTACGACGGATGTCATTGTCGGATTTCCGGGAGAGACCGATGCTGAGTTCGAAGAAACTCTGGAAACGTGCCGTCGTGCTCGGTTTATGAAGGTTCACGTTTTTCCATTCAGCAAACGCGATGGAACTCCAGCGGCAGAGATGCCTGATCAAGTGCCCGGCAGCGTGATTAAAGATCGTGTACACGCTCTGGGAGAATTGGAGCGAGATTTGGCCCTGGATTTTTACCAGGGCAGAATTGCTTCCGGAGCCGATCAGTTTGTGCTTCCGGAAGGCATCAGCGAAGAACGTCCGGGATTTGTGAAAGGCACGGATCAGTGGTACGTGCCAGTGGAAGTTCCTGGAACTGCGACAGACATCAACCAGTTTGTGCGTTGCCGCCCGCTGTCTGCGACAAGAGAACTCGTTATATCCGAACGCATTGAATCTTTGGCGACAGTGGACGCAAACGTCTGATGTTTCGTCTTTTCGTTTCGGGAAAAGCCAGAACCGAATGCTTGCCAATCGCTTCCAGTAGAGATGGCGACAGGCAGTGAAATAAAAAAGGCTCGCTCAGTTGAACTGAACGAGCCTTTTGAAATGGGTGAGTAACCGGACTTGAACCGGCGGCCTCCGGAATCACAATCCGGCGCTCTAACCAGCTGAGCTATACCCACCATGTTTACCGCAGTTGCTGCGATCCACGAAATATATCCATCACAAATACGTCAATCAAGGTTATGGATCAATTTGTGCCATCTTTCGGCAGACTCCGGGGACGGATCTGCCTACAAAGTATCGTCTGGAGGGGCTGGGAAGAAAATCACGGCTGCTTTCAAGTAGGTTCTGCGTTGTTTTTTACCAGAATGTTCCGAGTAAGCGATGTGTTGCCGTGAAATTGGCGAAAGAGCTTTAGGGCCTATTTTCGCGAAGGCCACGGATTTGCAACGGAAAAATCGGCGATGAGCGTTATCTGCACCGAAAATTTATGCAAATCATACGGCAGTCGTCGTGGTGTTGGTGACGTGAGCCTGTCGGTTGAGGCCGGCGAAATGTTTGGGTTTCTGGGGCCAAATGGGGCAGGTAAGTCGACCACGATTCGCATGCTGATGGGGTTTCTGAAAGCGTCGTCGGGCACGGCCACGATTTTGGGCCGAGATTGCTGGGCAGCCAGCGATCTGGTCAAGGAACACGTCGGCTACGTTGCTGGCGACGTCAGGCTGTATTCCTGGCTGACGGCCCGCAAGGCTTTTCAAATTGTGGGCGAGATTCGAAGGACAGACGTGGCCGAAGCAGGGCTGAAGCTTGCCGAACGATTTCAGTTGGAAGTTGATCTTCCCGTTCGCAAAATGTCTCGAGGAAATCGACAGAAGGTGGCGTTGGTTTTAGCCCTCGCCCACAGGCCGCGGGTGATGATTTTGGACGAACCAACGTCCGGCCTTGATCCATTGATGCAGGATACGTTAACGGAATGCCTGCGAGAACTTGCGGCGAATGGCAGTACTGTGTTTTTTTCCAGTCACACGCTGAGTGAAGTTGACGCACTTTGCGACCGTGTCGCCATCGTTCGCGATGGTCAGATTGTGGCCGATGAACACCTGTCGACAATGAAACACCAGGCACCTCGATCGGCCGTGCTTACGTTTAGAAGTGAACAGGCTGCAAAAGCGGTTGTGGTGCCGGACTTTGTTCGTTTGGCCAGCGCCAATGCGGAAACACTGGTCCTGGAACTGGTTGGTTCAGCTGTAGAGCTGACGAAGTGGGCTGCCACTCAGGCGATTACAGACATTGCAATTGGGCAGCCGAACCTGGAGACACTGTTTCGAGGATATTACAACGTGCCTATGCCTACGGCCCAGCGGCTGGATTCCGATGAAGCTGATTTTGGTTTGTCTGGTTATCCTGGCACTGAGCTGAAGTCGGTGGAACAATTATGAAGGGTGTACTGCGAAAGATCTTTCACGAAGTGCGTTGGCCGGTTCTGTTTTTCAGCGTTGGGCTGGCCATTATTATGGCGCTATTGACGGCCTTGCTGCCTAAAGTGCTGGGCGACATCGACAAGGTGTTTGAAAAACTGCCATTCATCAAGCCGATCATTACCGCCTTGTTGGGAATGGACCCGGGTGACGGTTTTACCGCGCAAATGATGCAGGCGTTTCTATGGGTTCACCCAACTGTGTTGTCGATCATCTGGGCTCATGAACTCATGTATTGTTCCAGAATGCCCGCAGCAGAAGTTGACCGCGGAAGCATCGACTTCCTGCTGGGGCTGCCGATTTCACGCTGGCGTCTGTATCTGGCTGAAACGATTGGCTGGTTGATTTCTGGAGCCACGATTATTTGCGTCGGCGTTTCAGGTCACTTGATCGCGTCATCCATGCTTCAGCCGCAGATGCGTCCTGGAGCCTTTGCCATTTTTTGTGTGGTTGCGAATCTGTTTGCCGTGTATCTGGCGGTGGGCGGAATTTCGTTTCTGGTTTCAGCCAGCAGTGATCGTCGAGGACGGGCAATTGGGATTATGTTCGCGATTCTGCTGGTGTCGTTTCTGTTGAACTTTCTGGCTCAGTTTTGGCAGCCGGCAAAGCAGGTGTCGTTTCTTAGCGTGATGGAATACTATCGTCCTGCGGCGGTGATTCAGTCGGGAAGTTTCCCCTGGTTTGATGTCGGCACTCTGTGTGGCATTGCCTTTGTTGCGTGGCTTAGCGCCGGCATTGTTTTTCGCAGACGTAGCATTTGTACGGTTTGATTGTCGATGCGTTGACAGAATTAATTGGGCTGTTTTCGACCTTCATTTGACTGGCAAATTCAGTCGGTATCTGGCAAATTGCAATGTGGAAATCTGCTGCTGATGGGCGTGGCTGATCGAAGTCCAGGGGGACAGTGTCGGAGGTGAAATGGATCGACTTGATAGCAGGTTTGTCGGTGGGCTGTTTACGTGTATCGCGATTATCATGTTCCTGAGCAGTACGCTTCTGCCCAATAGGGCCAATTCTGTTCCGTTGGTTATACCATTCGAAGATGATGACGCTGAAATCCAGGCAGCTATGGTTGAGGCGCGGCTAACCGTCGATGAGTTTTGTTGTGCATTGGAAGCAGGCTCAGAAGCAGGCCACGATTTTGCTGTGAAGGTAGGATTTGGAGACTCCGGAGAACGTGAGTTCTTCTGGATTCAGCCAGTTTATTTGCGGGACGGCAATTTTCATGGAAGGATCGCAAATTTGCCCATGAAAGTTCATACCGTCGAATACGGTCAGTCTGTTCAGGTTGCAAAGTCCGACATTGCAGACTGGATGTACATCAGCAATGGTAAGCTGATTGGCGGCTATACCCAGCGCGTGATGCGAAACCGCTTGTCGCCGGATCAGCAACGCCAACTCGATCAGTCAGCGCCGTTTCGATTTTAATTTTAGTAGTCAATATGGTGGCAGTACTGCGACTACTTCGCGAAATGCTCCATGGCCGTATCTTTGACGGCTTTCAGGTCCAGCTTGCCTGTTCCCAGCAAAGGAATGTGCTCCATTTCCATAAAGCTGTCTGTTGATGGAATCCACAGGTTGGGCAGTCCGGCTTCCTGAAGTTCGTTCAGGACCTGGCTAATCGGCTTGGTAAATGGCTTGTGCAGAACAATAAGGCGTTCGCCTTTCTTCGCGTCCGGAACAGCCGTTACGGCACACAGGATTTCAGGTTCCTCAGTAAGGTCGTCGTCGATGATCCGCATTAGTTCCTGTTCGATTCGAATGTGAGGGACCATTTCGCCACCGATCTTTGAAAATCGACTTTGGCGTCCGGTAATTTCAATGAAACCGTCTTCGTCGATGCGTCCGATATCGCCGGTGTCGTACCAGCCATCAATAATGACTTCGGCGGTTTTCTCCGGGCGATTCAGGTAGCCCATCATCACGTTTGGCCCCTTGATTCGCAGCAGACCTTCTGTGTTGACAGGCAGTTGCTCTCCTGTTTCCGCGTGAAATATTCCGGCAAAGGTTCCGGGAATCACCTGCCCAACGGTGCCGTGGCGGGTTAGCGACTGGTCGCCACTTTTTCCTGAACGTTTGTCGGGAACGTTTAGCGCCGCGGCGGGTGAAAGTTCTGTTGTGCCGTACGCTTCCGTCGGTTCGAATCCATACTTTTCGTTCCAGGCCTCTCGTAGTTCCGGTGGCATTTTTTCAGCACCAACCAACGCAATGTCTACTGTCTTCATTTGTTCAGGGTCACAACGCTTCATGTATGACTTCAGGAACGTTGGTGTGGCCGCGATAATCGTGACTTTGTGTTTGCCAATCAGGTCTGCCACCACGCGAGCATCCAGCGGATTGAAGTGGTAGACGGCTGCTGGATCCATCGCAAACGGCAGCCACATTCCTACTGTGAAACCGAACGAGTGGAAGAACGGCAGAACGCCCAGAATCACGTCGTGAGCATCCAGTCGGAACAGTTCTGTTGCGGCGTCCAGGTTGGAATTGATATTGCCGTTGGAAAGCATGACTCCCTTGGGTTCACCCGTTGAACCTGAGGTAAAGATGATCGTCATCAAGTCATCGGCGGTTTTTTGTTGCAGGCCAAGTTTGTTGACCAGCATGCCGAACGGCATTAGCTTTGCGACGGCCAACGCACGCAGTTTGGCCAGTCCGCCAACCTGTTCTTTCAGGTCTTCCATGTAAACCAGTTCAGCGTCAAGCTTCATTGGCCGCTTTTGCATGAACTTTTTACTGGTGATGACTTTCTTAATGCCTGCTTCACGGATGCAGAAGTTTACAACATCATCAGACAGCGTGTAGTTGAGATTGACCGTAACTCGCCCCGACAATGTGACGGCCAGATTGGCAATCGATCCACCAACGGATGGCGGCAGCAGCAGCCCCACCATGTTTTCGTCTGCATCCAATACAGAGGATGTCAGCAGCTTGTGGAAGGCTAAAGCGCCAGTCAGCAGTTTACCGCCGGTTAACGTTGCACCGGCGGAATCGGAAACCTTTGTGCGTCCCCAAGCGGATCTGCATTGGCGAATAAAACGAAGAGCTGGAATCATGTGTCTGTCCTTTCTGCGGTTTGCAGATTCGTCTTTTAGTTGCAGCACAGCTGTTCGCACAGCGTCCACGTCTGTGACTTCTTCATACGGCATAAGTTTGCCGAAATTAATTGATACCGGATAAGGCCATTGTTTCGGCTTCTTCCAAAAGAATTTTCCGCCTTCGTTGCTGAAAATGCTGCCCCACAGTTCATCCAGATATACGGGCAATACCGGAGCGTCCGTGCCTTTTAGGATCTTAATCATGCCGCGTTCGAATTTCAGAAGCTCGCCGGTTCGTGAAATCTTGCCCTCTGCGAAAATACACACCAGCTCGCCGTTCTTTAATGCGTCGCGAGCTGTGTTCAAAGATTGAATCAGTGCCTTCGGTCCATCGTCACTTTTGATGGGGATGATTTCGAACAGTCTGGCAAGCCAGCCAATAAATCCACCCTGCACATAATCTGCGTAGGCAATCATTCTGATATTTCGTGAGCTTGTCAGCAGGATCAGTACGCCATCAATCCACGATACATGGTTCGCCACAAAAAGAGCAGGGCCGTGTTCCGGAATGTTTTCTGTTCCATACGTGCGGACTCGATAAATTGTACGACTCATCAGCCACACAACAAATCGAATGGTCGCCTGTGGAATCAACCAGACGACGTAGACCACAATCGGCAAAGTTCCCAGGCCTGCAATCAGAAAGATCTGGTCAGCACTGCAATTCAGTCCGTTGCGCAGGAAGGGAAACAAAATTGAAACGGCCAGCACGCCGATGGAAGTAATCTGATGGCAGGCGGCCAGAATTGCTCCTAACGATTCACGCGGGCTTCGATCCTGCATGTAAGCGTTTAGCGGTACGTTAAACAGGCCGCCACCGATGCCGATCATCGCCAGTGAAATTCCGAAAATCCACCACGACTCACTACTGAAATAGGCGACAACACAAGCCAGCGCCATCAACACTGTGCCCAGTGGAACCATTCCCAGCTCAACGCGTCCACATGACCACAGGCCAGCCAGGACGCTGCCAATTCCGACACCCAGCGATAACACCGCAAGGTACTGACCAACGCTGGTTTGCCCCATGTTTAAATTGTTGATCACAAACGTGTCAATGTTCAGCTGAGCCAACGCGGCCAATGACCAAAAGAATGCAATCCCCATGGTGACTCGCAGAATCGGCAGGTCTGATGTGACCAGCTTGATGTCACGCCATGAATATTTGATTGGATTCAACGGGAACTCGATCCCTGGATTTGCCGGGTTCACCTTAGCGATCAGAAGTGACGCGAATACTCCCGCAGCCGCTACTCCCAACAATGCTGTGGCTGAAATCCACAAGCCCGCAACTCCATCAGGTTGCGTGACTGCATACAACGCGTTGCCGGCAATTGTTCCGGCGATGACGGCTACCAAAGTCACAAGTCCGGCAAGTCCGTTGGCAGCGGAAAGGTTTGACTTAGGAACCAGTTCCGGAATGATGCCGTACTTGGCCGTGCTTAATAATGCGCTTTGAGCACCCGTCAGAAAAAGTACGATAAACATGCCCACAATGTTGCCGTACCAAATTGCAACCACGCCCAACAGCATGATCACTAATTCGGCAATCTTTAGCCAAATCGTTGACGATCGTTTGCTGAAGCGGTCGGCAACCCAGCCAGACCAGGGCGCGAATACGATTGACGGAAGAATAAAACTTCCCAGTCCAACCGCCAGAACCAATGATTCATTCGCCTGTTTTTCTGCGTCGCTAAGTCCGGGGATTGAACCGTATTGATATTTCGCAATCGGGACGATCAGCCAACGAAACATGTTGTCGTTCACTGCCGTTAGAAACCCCATCACCAGATAGCCGATGAACGACTTTGATGTGAGCGAACCGTGGGCAGAATTGTCGTCGTTGGTGACCTGCGTCATCGGAATCTTAAGTGGTTGAGTTAGACTTCTTAAAACAGCGAACTTGTTCACGTTGAGTCAAGTTTTTTGAGCGACGTAGTCGCGTTTCCGAGCGTCAGCTCGAATGGTCTGAGGCACTGCCTCGTTAGAGTCTTATCTGGAAATGATGCGAGCACGGTGCGCATGTTGCCCGCAGCGACAACGGAGCGGCTCGGCGATTCGAGCGTTCCACGTCTTTCTGCCAGCCACGCCACTGGGTCAAGGGCAACGCCCTTGTTAAGTATTTCAGAGGAGGAACGCGCCAGAGTTTACAAATGCCAATGAGTTCCTTCGCGTTAAACGGCACTCCTACCGGTAGCGAATTCTTAATTATTGAAGTTTTTCGGCAAATTCTGTCTCATTTGGGCTCCACTGACTGCTTTCCCGGTCGGAAATGATCACCTCAATGAGGTGAACGGGAACTCACACCCGGAAAGCACCGAATGCAACGGATGGCCTGTTGGCGTTGAGCCGCAAAAACAACGGGAAGCGAGTGTTGTGTGTTTAACTTCACCGAACGGTGTCGGATTTCACGGTCAGCTTCGTTAAGCTTCTGGCTGATTGACGGCGAGCAGGCCGTAGGCAGATATCTTCAACGGAGATTTCAAAGAGACTCCATGGTTCAGCAACTTACAACAGAAGCTCCCGCTTACCCTGTCGTTTTTTTCGACGGAGTCTGTGGATTGTGTAACCATGCGATCAATTTTCTGATGTCGAAAGATTCGGCGGCGGTGCTTCGGTTTGCTCCGCTGCAGGGCGAAACTGCTGCTCGGATGGTTCCCGACGAAATTCGCCAGTCATTAAACACGTTCGTGTTTGCAGACAGTGGTCGGCTGCACTATCGCTCGGCGGCGATGTGTCGAATTCTGATGCGAATCGGAGGCCTGTGGGGATTTGGGGGAGCACTGTTGTGGCTGATTCCCTGGCCCCTTCGCGACCTGGGATATCGTTTTGTGTCAAAGGTGCGATATCGCTTGTTTGGCAAGCACGAAGCCTGTCGACTTCCAACGGCCGCCGAGCGTGCTCGCTTTCTGGACTAGCGGTGATTAGTTTTCGTGGCTAACGTTTCTGATTCACAGCAACTGTGCAGATGGTTAAAAGTATTCGCAGTGACCACAGATCAACCTGAAAATCTTTCACGGCAAACGATCGCGGCGAGCTCCGATTTTGGTGCTTCGGTACCAGTCGATGGAGACGTATTACGATCGCCGGTTGAGATTCAAACGTCTGCGAAAGAACGACGTCTAAGCATTCTTTTTTCCTGTGCAGCATTCTTCACCAGCTACGTTATCACCGCCGGACCGGCCGCTTTCATTACTCGAAAGTTTGATCAGCCGATGTTCGAATCTATTGTGAAGGCAATCTACGCGCCGCTGATTCTGATCATCAAGCTGAAGATTCCAATCATTGCTCCTGCAATCAAGGCGTGGGTCGAGCTGTTCCGTTAGCACAAAACGCTGCTGTTGACGGCTGGTTTAGAGTCTTACTCAAGAAGATGCGGGCATGATTCTCGAAGCGACACCGGAGCGGCTCGGCGATTCGAACTTCTTACTTTTTCCAGCCAACCACGCCACCGGGTCAAGGGCGAAGCCCTTGTTGTGATGCACGTGGAGGCGGTTGCTGTTCTAATACGTCAAACACTTTTTTCCTCCGTTTGATGTGAGACGCTGATCATGATTGTCCATTCCTGCCGTTCGCAATGTATTGCTGCTGTTTTGTTGTTCGTCGTCAATATTGCTGGTGCCCAGGATGTGAAGCACGCTGAGATTGATGGCACTGGACCGGGGTGGGTTTCGTTGGGCCAGGACGACTTCGAAAAAGTAAACAGCGCTGATGATACGTGGACTTTTAAAGGCGAAGAAATCCACTGTACAGGGATCCCAGTCAGCGTGATGAGAACGAAGACGCAATACACGAATTTTGAACTGGTGTGCGAGTGGCGTCATATGAAGTCAGCCGGTAACTCCGGCATTTTCGTCTGGACGATTCCTGAATCATTGGAACGACTAACGGGCCCCGGTTTGCCACATGGGATTGAAGTTCAGGTATTGGACCTTGGCTACAAAGAACAGTACGAAAAAGGTGGCCGAAAGGCTGACTGGTTTACATGCCACGGCGACGTGTTTCCTGTGGGGGCATCAAAGATGACGCCATTCGCTCCCGTAGCTCCCAACGGAACTCGCAGTTTTCCATCCAAAGAACTTAGTAAGGGGACTGGTGAATGGAATCATTACTATGTTCGAGCAATCAACGGAGAAGTGCGTTTGTGGGTGAACGGCGAAGAAGTGTCCGGTGGAACAGCCTGCAGCCCCGCGACCGGATTTCTGTGCCTGGAATCCGAAGGTTCACCGGTTGAGTTTCGGGGATTGAAAATTCGCCAACTGCCGTAACGCTCATTCACGGCGAGAGCCTTCGGCGGACGTTCGGTTTCAGCCGGCACGCTACCCAATTGACTGCAGCAATGTTGCACAAAAACGACTTTGTGCGTTATGCGAAAATGAACACTCGGCAGAACGATTGCTTCCAGGGAACTCAGCCACATCAGAAAAGTACCGAACTTACGCTACCAGCGCCCTGAATTCGGTGCTTTGGGGCAGAGTCAAGATAATTCGAGGCATATGGCACAGTTATTGTATAAGACGTGCGGCACGGGCGCGGCTGTTGCGCCCATCATCCCCTGTTTTGTATTTAGGATATTGGGCTAATGGGTCTTATTAAAGAGTTCAAAGATTTCGCGATGAAGGGCAACGTTGTCGACATGGCTGTCGGCATTATTATTGGAGTTGCCTTTGGAAAGATTGTCAGCTCGCTGGTAAGCGACGTGATCATGCCTCCCATCGGCAAACTTGTTGGTGGTGTGAATTTTTCTGAGCTTAAGTATTCTCTTGGAAAGACAGTCGAGAAAGTTGAAGTGAATGGAAAAATGACGGAGGAGGTCAAAGAGGCTTTCATCAATTACGGTTCGTTCCTTCAAACTGTATTTGACTTCTTGATTGTTGCCGTCGCCGTTTTTGCGATGATCAAGGTCATGAGCATGGCTCAATCGTTGGCGATTAAGGAAAAGGCCGCTGAACCGGCAGCCCCACCGCCAATTCCTGAAGACATTCAGTTGCTTTGCGAAATTCGTGATGCACTTGCCAAATAGTTGATGTGTCACAGCTGACACAATGACACCGCAGTTTTCATTCTGCCAATGCAAAAGCCCCGAACCTGAAAAAGGTTCGGGGCTTTAGCTGTTTGGGGCTCTGAGGTGCTTCTTAGGCGGCCTTGTTCTTTGCCACAAGATTCTGCATGTTCGGCACATGGATGTCCATCTGAGGAAACGGAATGCCAATTCCTGCATTATCCAGATGATTCTTGACGGCTTCCGTCAACGCTTCACTGACGGGCCAGTAGTTTTCTGCATTCGTCCAGAATCGTACGGTCCAGTTAACGCTGGATTCACCAAGGTTACCAAGCACAACCTGAAAGCCGCGACCTTCGCCGATAACAAGATTGCTTTGAAGTGATTCCGCTGCCTGTTCCAGGACTGTGCGAGTGTGTCGAATGTCTGCGCTGTATTCGCAACCGACTGATACATCAACTCGGCGATGTTTGTGGTGAGACGTGTTTTCAATCGTTCCAGAAGTGATTGCTGAATTGGGAACGATGATTCGTCGGTTATCAGGTGTGTCCAGCGTTGTGGTGAACAGGTCGATCTCGTTCACTTTGGCTTTGACACCAGCTGCCTGAATGACGTCACCAACCTTGAATGGTCGAAACACCATCAGCATGATTCCGGCGGCGAAATTCCCCAGCGTGCCTTGAAACGCCATGCCAATGGCAAAGCCGGCTGATGCCAGAATTGCGGCAAAGCTGGCGACCTGAAATCCAAACTTGCCCATCACTGCGACCAGAATGCTGATCATGATGGAGTAGTAAACCATCTTGCCGACAAAACGTCCCAGCGTTTCGTCAACGCGTTTGCGAATTGGTGCGCTGACCATTCGGCCGACGAACTTAGCAACCAGATAGCCCACAAACAGCAACAGCAACACGCCAACTGCTGGCACCAGATAGTTTTCCAGCAACGGCCAGACCTTCTGCAGGTCTCCCTTTGTCAAGCCGTCCAGGGCGGCGTTGACATCTTTGCTGGCCTGGTCGGCAACTTTCTGAACCACTTCTTCGGGGGCGGCTTCCTGAAAGAATTACATTTTGGACTCCTGAATAACACATCATCTTGAAATAAATTGCTGCTCACCTGTTGTGGCAGACGTAAACCGGCCCTGATCGCCAGCTTCAGCTGGTGATCAGAGAAATCTATTCAGCATCTGCAAATGCTGACAGGGCAGGTTCTGTTGTACCGGATGGTCGCTGAGATGTGCCTCGTCTGCCGGATTCACGCTGCTGTGATCTTCACCGAACAGCAGTTGCTGCGGCAGAATTTGCCGCTTCCTGAACGTTGGCGTGCGGAATAATCCCAGCGTTTTGCGGTCGTGTTGCGCCGGCTGTAATAGTTGTGTGGCTGGTTCTGAGATAAACGGTCATCGCAGTCATGCACTCTTTACGTTTGCTTGCGATCGTGGGTGTTGTGGGTCGATTGCTGAATTGTTCGAATGTGCTTCATTCACCGCTGAGCAAAAGATGGCAGCTATGAATTTTCAGGTTCTACTTCACGGTGTTTGCCTTGGCATTTTACGATTGCCATCACGGTGGCTCAGGCCCAGCAACCGACCTGGCCAATTCGTACTAAGTCTGTGTCGATGACGGCGTCCGCATTGCCGCCGTCAGTTGGTAGACATGCAGGGTTATCAGGTTGGGATCAAACTCCGTTAGCTGCTCAGCAACGCTATCGAAGTCCCTTTGAAACCGGGGCGATCGAGCCTGGTCCGTGGCGCCCGAGTTTGTTTGTCGATGCAGCTCAGCCTTTGCTTAGTCAGCCTGATTCAGGTACGCACTCATTTGCGTATGGTCATGTTGACGTTCCGAACGGTTTACCGTCGGGGGAACGGCAGTATCAGTTGGCTGGCCCCGGTCATTCTCTGTCGCCGCCAATGCAGATGTACGGCACTTCACCGGATCTGTATGTTCCGCCGACAGGTCATGCCGCGGAAGCAGCAATCAACTATGCACCCACACCGCCGGAGGCATATCTTCAGCCTAATTCAGAGTTGTCGTATTCGTCACCATATCTGCAGCCGCAAACGGGGCAGTCGCATGGAGTCGTTGCAGCGGATTCGTGTGGTTCTGTTGGTGTCTGTGCTGAAGGATGTCGTGATGCAGCTTCGTCTTGCGCGACGTTGTCGCCTTCCTGGATACCCGACGAATTGTTACCAATGATGAAGAATCAGCAGCGAGGCGGTTTAAGATCTTCATTTGGAGGTGAACTGCGTTACCGGTTTATGGATGAATCCAATCGGTTGAGACCTCCGGGGCCAGGTAATTCCAACTATAACCTATGGCGATTTACTCCGTATATTTCGATCACCGCAGCGGAGCGAGTCACCGTATTCGCTCAGGGAATTGATGCATCTGCCTTCGGCTATGACGCACCGTATTCGCCTGTGGGAATCGACGTCAATCGGTCTGATCTGTTGCGGGCTTATGTTGAGCTGAAAATTACAGACCGTCTGTCTTACCGCTATGGACGGCAGTTCCTGAGCTACGGTTCGCAACGATTGCTGTCTCCGTTGGCCTGGGGGAATACTTATCGCAACTTCGAAGGACATAAAGTTCGGTTTGAAGGCGATGATTGGGATGTTGATCTGTTCACAATGAACAGCGTCAACGCGGCGGCCGGAAATGTTTTCAGGCCAACGGGGTTTGATACCCCGAATGCTGATCGACGAATTTCCGGAGCCTACACTTCGTATAAAGGGTTGAAGAACAGTACCGTGGATCTGTATTGGATGTGGCTGGACAATCAAAACGACGATCCCGCTCAGCATGATGGGAATCGCCATACGGTTGGGATGCGTTGGGCCGGTAAGCTGCCAGTTATGGAGTGCCAGCAGAATTCCCCGTTTTGGTCGTGGGATGTTGAAGGTGCCTACCAGTTTGGTCGCGATGACTTCGGCACTGGCCGAAATCTAACTGTGAATGCAGGCTTTGTGGCAATGGAAACTGGCTACACGGCCAGCGATTTGCCGTGGTCACCTTCATTTGCGAGCATCTTTCACTGGGGCTCTGGGGATAACAACCCCAATGACGGTCAGGACAATACCGTGTCTACTTTGTACCCGCTGGGGCATAGTTACTGGGGATTGATTGATAATCTCAACGGGCAAAACCTAATTGATTACGGACTGCGCGGCGGATTCAAGCCGACAGAGCGGTTATCGTTTTCAACGACCGTTCATTGTTTCGATAGAGCCTCGCAAAACGATTCCGTCTACAACGTTGCTGGAGTTCAATATGCCACCGGTGCTCCAGGGCGGAATATCGGAGTTGAGTCCGATTTTGTTGGAACCTGGGACGTGTCCAAAGCGTTTCAGGTTCAGGTTGGCTATTCGTGGTTCGGCTATGGAACGGCAATCGATAACAGTAGCCCGCGAGACGATGCGGAACAGTTTTGGGTGATGAGCACACTGCGGTTTTAGCCGGAACGCCGGTTCGTATGCATCAACGAATAAGGGCGTTCGATTGCTCGAACGCCCTGCGTTGACATCTGCATAAGATTTCTTAATGCATCGAACAAGTTCACGTTGAGTCAAGTTTGCCTGAGCGACAACGGAGCGACTCGGCGATTAGAGCGTTCTATGTCTTCCAGACATCCACGCCACCGGGGCAAGGGCGAAGCCCTTGTTGGGCTGAATTGACTACTCAGCTTTCTTCTTAACTGCTTTGAAGCCTTTATCAAATGCTTCTGTGCCGAAGATCATGGCAACCTGTTCATCGCCCTTGGCCGCTTCGGCCTTGGTTTTGCATTTATCACAGCAGAATTTCACCATCACGCCGCTAACTTTGGTCTTCTGTTCCTTGTCGATTGCACCGCCCGACAATGGACACTTCGCCTGTCGAAACTGCTTCGTAACAACCAGCTGATGGTTTGCCTTTGTGGCAAAAGCAGTTGAGTCCTTTTCCATTTTGGCTTTGCACGCATCACAGCAAACGTAAACGTTTGCATCTTTGTAGGATACAGTTTTTGCATCCGCGATCTTGATTTCCTTGCCAGCAACCGGGCAGTTAACAGTTGTTACCTCTTTTGCCTTTGCTTTTGGCTTTTCATCTTCTGCATTGCCAGCAGCGACAACAAAGCCCAATGCGGCAACAGCGGTCAGTAGCGTCAGGATAGAGTGTTTCATGGATTTGCGGCTCTCGTAAATAGGTTTGTAATACAGGATGCAGGCTCCGTACCTGCTAGTTTCCAAAGTTAACGATTCATATGCAACTGCCAGCTGAAATTAGCGATTGCCGCGAATCGATTAGACTGAGCCAGCTTCCGTTTTTAGCTGGTATGTCGTGATTCTAAACACTGATTAGCTATGCTTGCTACGCAAAGAAAAGGCTGGCCCGCAGTTCTGCAGACCAGCCCTTTTCTGTTTGTCAGGCTTGAAACCGATGGTTAGTTGGTTCCTGCCGTTTGTTGTCGGTTTAAAGCGTTGGCGTAGTCGACTGAGATGTTAACAAGCTCTTTGTTGTAGAAGTCTTTAACAAAGTAGTCTTTTTCGTCGTCAGTGCCAGTCGCTTTCTTCATGGTCTCTTCTTCCTCTTCCTGCTCACGTTTCAGTTCTTCCTCTTCCTGTCGAAGAACCTGTTCGTTCAGCGAAATCGTCTTTCGGTTTTTTCGTTCAACATAACGAGCAATGTTGTGCTGAACTTTCTGGAAGTCACGATCTGCAGCAACTCGGGCTTCACTGCGTTTTGCCAGTTGAAGGGTTAGAGTGTCGTTTCCGTAGGAAGTGAATGGGATATAGCTTGCTCGCTGAATGCGGTCGAAGGCCAAAGCGTTGTCCAGTGAGTCTTCGCCGATGTCGCGATGGTTTAGGATCGACGGCAGCACAATGTCGGAGACAACTCCTTTATTCTGAGTGCTGTCACCATTGACTCGATAGAACTTGCTGATTGTCAACTTCAACGCGCCTCTGTCTTTACCAAACAGCGATAAACGACTGGCGACATTCATGACGTTCTGGACGGTTCCTTTACCATGAGTTGTCGTGTCACCGACAACGATGCCTCGATTGTAGTCCTTGATGGCACCGGCGAAAATTTCAGACGCGGAAGCTGACAGGCGGTTGCAGACAACAATCATAGGCTTGCGCCAGGCCATGTCCGGGTCTTCGTCGTCGTACGGAGTGACTCCGTCGTTTGGTTCACGAACCTGAACAACCGGGCCTTGGGGAATAAACAACCCGGAAACTTCAATGGCTTCGCTTAGGGCACCGCCACCGTTCCATCGCAGGTCTACGATCAACGTGTCAACACCTTGTTCGTTGAAACGTTGAAGTACTTTCTTGACGTCTCGGCTGGTGCTTTTGAATTCACCGCCCTGTGTTGCTCCCTGAAAGTCGCGATAGAAAGACGGAATATTCAGGATGCCGATCTTTTTCGAGGTGCCATCCGTCCATGTGCCGGAATCGATGACTTTGCCTTTGACTTCCTGTTCTGTCAGTTTCACCGTCTGGCGAATCATTGTGTAATCTTCGATTCCGCCAGCTTCTTTTTTGACCTGCAAAGTCACTTCAGTGCCGGCAGGGCCCCGAATTTTTTCGACAACCCGAGACAGCTTCATTTCGACAACGTCGATGGTTTCTTCTTTTGTGGCTGTGCCATCCGGGTCAACTCCAATGATCTTGTCGCCCTTGACAAGCTTACCATGTTCGGCAGCCGCTCCACCTTTGATAACCTCTTCAACGACCGTGTAGCCGTCGTCATACTTCAGGCGAGCGCCAATGCCCTGAAGTTGCAGTTTCATATTGATCTGGAAGTCTTCCAACGTTTGTGGAGACATATAGCTGGAGTGTGGGTCCAGGCAATGCGTCATGGAAGACAGGTACAGTTCCAGAATTTCGTGGCCTTCTGTTTGTTGCATCAGATTGCGGTTGCCTTCATAACGTTTATGAAGACGCGTGCGAGCATCCGCAATTTCTTTGTCGTCCAGCTTAAGAATCAGCAGGTCGAACTTGATTCGCTTGCGCCAGCGTTCGGCAAGTTCGCTTTCTGTTTTCGCCCAGTCAAGATCATCGGGGTCCATCACCATTTCTTCATCGACGGTAAAATCGTGTTCGGTATCAATCAGCTTACTGATCATCCCGGCACGTTCAGCCATTCGGACCTGATACAGGTTGAAGACCTTGCTGGCGAAGGTGACGTCTCCCGCGCGAATCTGATCGTCTAACAGTCGGCCGGAAGTCTGGAAATCGTCAATGTCGGACTGCAGAAAATACAGCTTCTGCGGATCCCAGATGTCAACGTAGCGATTCAGGAGTCGTTCGGAAATCTTGTCATCAATCGCGGGATGACTGATGTGCCGAGAACTCACCATATCGGCCACCATTCTGGCCGTTGTGCCGTCGTCCTGTGTCACGGTGCTGGTATCTGCGGCGATAGCAAACGCCGAGATTCCAACAACGATAGACGCGGCGAACAATCCTGATTTCATATCCGCTTCCCTTTATTTGAGTTTCCTGGTGAACGAGTCACCGTCACTTCGCAGCATAATTCAACGATGAAGAACCAAGTAGCATGACTCAATCATCCAGCAGATCGTATACCAGAAAGGAATATTGTCGCAAGATGTTTGCTGCACGCAGGATACACACAGTTTGCGTATGTCGCGAGACCCAGTCAAATGGTACGCGCAGAATGCCGTTCGGCGAGTGATTTCTATGGTTGGCCTTGCGAATTGCCCTCGCAAAAGTCGTCCTGAGGGTGAATCGGCCACGCCTCTCCTGAAATACGGTCATTCATTTAGACGCCATCGTTCGCGATCTCTGACACGTGAAGCTTCGCAATGTGAGGTTCTGGCTTAGATGCTGAAAACGGCACTCAGCGAACGGGCGGTGTGTTTTGAGGTGCGACGACCTGCATCGATTCCAGTATCTGATTGGCTTCGTCGCCGAACAATTCGTCGTCTTTCTTCGAGTGACTGAAGACGATGGAGAACTGTTCTCCCGTTTTAGCCGTGCACAGGTAATAGTCCCATAAAATTACGTCTCCCGAAGCATCACCGACGGCCTTTACATGACGAATTCGCCAGGCAGTGTCGTCGCGTGTTGTGGTTTCGGAGATGACTTTTCCTTTGCGCTCTGCCACGGTTTCTGTGACGTCTGTCAGAAACTCGCGGTCTGGCGTATGATCGCCGGGGGAAACAGTAACGGCTGTTGTCAGATTGAATTGAGAAATCAAGCTGCCTTCTCGCAGTTGACGCATCATCAAAACGGTCGGCGTTTCGTGAAACAGATGCCATTCTCTGCTGTGTTGAATCTGCAGTTTCAGTGGTGTTTGCAGCAACAGCATTTGTTGCCTCGCACTCGGGACCTGCGAATTCATGGTGACCGGAATGCTGGTCCTGGTCCGGTCGATCGTTTGGGTCCAGCGAATGTTGGCTGTGACATTCAGCCCCGGACTAACGGGGCCGGGGATCCGTTTTTCTTTCTGTTGGCCAACAAAGGATATGATTAAGCCAGCCTTGCGGTCCACCTGAAGTTCGCCAGAGAAACTTACGTTTGATGCTGAACCAACCGTCGCACCGCTGATTTTGCCGACGATCGTAATCGTGGCCGTGTTGTCGTTAAGTGACGTCAACGTACACGTTGTTGATTGTTCAACGACGACTTCCATGCCGGTTAGCAGTGGTACCTGCCAGAAATCCGTATTCCATTTATCGTCCACCTTCACTTCGCCAGTTGGCAGAGTGCTGTTTAACACCAGCGGATCGAAGGGCAACTGCAGCAGGTCAAGTTGCCGCCTGGGAATTAGATATCTGGGCGACACAAATAGCAGGCGATTGTCATCCCCAAACGCATGCAGCGTTTGAAACTCGGGCGACAGGCTGACTTTGGTGACATGGTCGGAGCCGACTTTGGTTGTTGTGCCAGCGAGGGAAAACTGTCGGATCGCTCGAAGAGAATTTGGGTTTGCATCACCATTCAGAAATTGCCGCTGTTGAAATTTGAACGTTCCGTTTGACACCAGTGGTAATTTTCGATCTCCATTTGCGTCGGGGATGATGACCTGACCTTCGATGCTCATTTTGTAAGCCGTCTCGCTCACGATTTTCGGGTCAGGCGTCACCAAAAGTTTGGCCGCTGCTTCGTCGGCCGCCACCTCTGATAGGGCAAGATTCGTTATCGATGCTGCGGTGATCAGCAGAAGACGTAGAAAAAACAATGATATGTCGGGGGAGATTCGGCTCATCGAACGCGATCCTTCGCTCAGAATAAAACGACTGAGTGACGAAGAATACGCGTTTTGGGTGGATGCGTCGACGTCTGTTCTGAGCGAACCATGGGGCCGTATACGTTAAGCCGTATGATACAGGAGGTTTTGGATGCAGAATTTTTGCCGCGTCGCTAAGCGGTTGCGAATTAATGCGGGAATATTGCGAGGGTGGCCGGGGTTGGAGCGAAACTCCGGGTTTTCCTTCGCAAGCTCAGTCCAACCACGGCCACCCCATCAATTTCTTCACAACCTCTAAGCGACGCCAGCGGATTCGTTGGAGGTTTTGCCAGCCAGGCTACGAGCGGCTGCACAAATTCCGTTTGCGTCCAGGCTCAGGTCTGCCAGCAATTCGTCTCGATCACCGTGTTCCACAAATTCGTCCGGAATCGCCAGAACCTTAATGCGATCTGTTGGTTCGCCAAGCCGATTGGCGGCTTCCAAAACGGCGCTGCCGAATCCGCCCATGAGAGCGTTTTCTTCAATCGTAATTACGAATCCAGTTTGAATGGCCTTTTGAATGACGGCTTCGTCAACAGGTTTCACAAATCGAGCATTGACGACTCCAACGTCCAGGCCTTCCTTCTGAAGCAATGCAGCGGCTTCAACTGCGCGAGGCATCATGGTGCCGCATGCCAGAACATTTCCGTCTTCGCCCCAACTGATGACTTCGGCTTTGCCCAGTTCCACAGGCGCGATTTCGCGTTTGATGGAGTCCACTTTTGTCTTGGGGTAACGGATGGAAGTTGGAGAATCGATCGCCAGAGCAAACTCGATCATGGGGGCCACGTCAAGTTGATCACCGGGAGCCATCACGACCATGTTCGGGAAGATTCGCATGTACGAATTGTCGAAAACGCCGTGGTGAGTTGGGCCATCGGGGCCGCACAAGCCAGCTCTGTCAAGGCAAAACAGCACTGGCAGATTCTGTAAAGCAACTTCCTGAAAAATCTGGTCGAAACTACGCTGCAGAAACGTGCTGTAGATATCAACAATTGGACGCATGCCAGACTTGGCCATGCCGCCAGCAAAGGCAACCGCATGGCCTTCGCAGATGCCTGTATCAAAGAATCGATCCGGAAACTCGGCTCGAATGCGGCCCAGATCATTTCCAGCGCACATCGCAGCGGTTAAGACGCAGACACGATCGTCGTGCTGCATCTTTTCGTGAATGGCATCGGCCACGACCGTTGTGTAGGAAAGTCCTCCACTGCTTTTGGCGGGCACAATTTCGTTGTTTTCGTCGCGGCAAAATGGAGCAGGCGTGTGAAACTTAACAGGGTCTTTAACGGCTGGTTCAAAGCCATGCCCCTTATCGGTAAAGACGTGCAGAAGTACTGGGCCCTTCACGTCTTTGACCATCGCCATGTAACGTTTCAGCGATTTGATGTCGTGACCATCCACAGGCCCGATATAACGGAAGCCCATTTCTTCGAACAGCATGCCGCCATGGAAGAAGGTCTTGACGGCTTCCTTAAACTGTCCCAGCATGTGTTCAACAGGTTCGCCAACAACTGGCACCTTGTTTAGTAACCATGAAACGTCACGTTTCATGCCGCTGTAAAACGGGGCAACACGAGCCTTGTCAAGGTAACTGGCAATGCCGCCAACTCGCGGGCAGATTCCCATCTTGTTATCGTTAAGGATGACTAGCAGGTCTTTGTTAAGACCGGCAGCGTTGTTCATGGCTTCAAACACGATGCCAGAGGGAAGGGCACCGTCGCCAATGACGGCCACAGACTTCCGGTCTTCGCCACGGAACAGCAGGTCATCGGCGGTTTTCATGCCAAGTACAGTCGACACGCTGCTGCCGGCATGACCAGTCACGAAGAGGTCGTATTCGCTTTCGGCGGGGTTGGGATATCCCATCAATCCACCGCGTTGGCGAATTGATTGAAATTCAGGAAACCGACCGGTGACAAGTTTGTGCGGATAAATCTGGTGTCCCGTGTCCCAGATCAGGCGATCCCTGGAAAAATCGAACACAGAATGCAGGGCGATGCACAGTTCCACGACACCCAGGTTGCTGGCAAAGTGGGCGGATCGATCAGAAACAATTGTCAGCAGTGCTTCGCGAATTTCGGCGGCCAGTGCAGTCTGCTGTTGATCGTCCAGATCTCGCAGTTGTTTCGCCGACGTCAATTCACTGAGAATCTTAAATGTCATCAGTGATCTCTCTCTACAATAAATTGCGCTAGCTGTTTTAACGCGGCTGTGTTTTCAGAAAAGACTTCAAGTGCCCGACATGCGGTCTCGACAAGAGATTCCGCTTTCTGGCGACTGGCTTCGATTCCGATCAGCGACGGGTACGTCAGTTTGCCCAACTCGTTATCCCGACCAGTTTCCTTACCGAGTCTAATATCACTTCCAGTCACGTCTAACAGATCGTCTGCGATCTGAAATGCGAGACCTGTACACTGTCCGTACTGCTTGAGTGCTTCTTTTTGATCAACCGACGCGTTAGCGACGATTGCCCCAAGTTCCAAAGCCGCAGTAATCAGTGCTCCTGTCTTCATTCTATGAATTTGAATTAATTGTTCTACGCGGATCAGTGGTTTGTCGCTGGCAGGATCTGGCAATTCAGCATTCTGTTTGCTTGAAGAAACCGTTGGCGCAGTTGATTGTGAACCCGAATTTGCCTCCGTTTGGGCACTTGTGGCGGAATTTGCGGCAATGAAATCGCCGCGTTCGGCTTCCAAATCCAGTATCTGTCCACCCACCATGCCTTGACCACCAGCCGCTGAGGCCAGGGTTTTTAGGCACTCTGCGGTAACTAGTGCTGAGGTTTTTGCTTCCCCAAGCGTTTCGAAGGCCAGGGTCAGCAAAGCGTCGCCTGCCAGAATTGCCAACGCTTCACCAAACACCACATGGCTGGTCGGGCGACCTCGACGCAGATCGTCGTCGTCCATTGATGGCAGATCGTCGTGGATCAGCGAGTACGTATGAATCATCTCTATCGCACACGCTGCCGGCACAGCTTCGGTTGGGTTGCCGCCACAGACTTCCGTTGCCAGCAGCACTAAGACCGGCCTCAACCGCTTTCCACCAGCCATCAGGCTATACTCGACTGCGTTCTTCAGGGCAGAAGGCCACGGCAATGCGTCCACTGTTTCTTTCAACGCGGCATCGACCAGCGTTTTCAGTTCGGCGTAGTGTTGCTGAAAAGACTCATGAAACATTGCGGTAGTTCGGTCGCAGAGAAAGGCTGGAAGTCGCGAATAGTGACAACGTTACCTGACAAAAACTACCGAATTAACGCTCAAAACCCTGGCTTTATTGAACAGTCGCTGGAATCCACCCAACATGCCCCGTGTTAAGCCGTGCGCAGTCTAATGTCCGTGCGATGTTCTCAAATTAAGGTAAGTCCAAACAAGGGCTTCGCCCTTGACCCGGAGGCGCGGCATGTCAGAAGACTTGGGACGCTCGAATCGCCAAACCGCGACGTTGTCGCTACGATCAATACGCTCGCAGCGTGCGTGCATCTTCGCAGCAACACTCTAACGAGGCTGTGCCTCAGACCATTCGAGCTACCGCTCGGAAACGCGACTATGTCGCTCAGAAAACTTGACTCATCGTGAACATGTTCACGGCTTCAAGAAGCCTAAGGAACAGTCCTGAAACAACCTCCGTAGGGCCGGTTCCCACCGGCCGACACCGCGAACAGTGGCCGGTAGGAAACGGCCCTACATTGGACACAGATCGGGAAGTTAATTCGAGACAGTTCCTAAGTAGCTGCCGCTGTCAGGCGAGTCGCAATCTGGCAGGCGTTAAGAAATTGGGGGACGTTCAATGTTTCGTCAATAGTGTGAATGCCGTGCTGGCCGCATCCCAACGTGACGGCCGGAAAACCATGAACAGCCATCCAGTTGGCATCCAGGCCTCCATCGCACGGCCCAACATTCGCAGTTAAGCCAGTGGCTTCAACGGCTGCTTTCGCTGTTTGCACGCACGCTGAACTTTCTTTGATACTGAAGGCTTCATAGCGAGTATCTTCATGGAAGTGCAGGACCGCCTTGGAACCGGCTTTGTTCTTCAATGACGAAACAGCCGACTCAAACGCCTTCCGATATTCTTTCACGATGCGTTTTCGAAATGCGGACTGATGGCTGCGAGCTTCCGCTTCGATGCGAACTTCTGGCATAACTACGTTTGTGGCGGCACCGCCGTTGATCATTCCAATGTTACTGGAACCGCGATTCTTTCCGCTTTCCACCAAACCATGCCAGCCATTCTTTTGTAGGTCGGCAATTGCCATGGATGCCACAACGGCGGCATTCACTCCGTCTTCCGGATGACCTCCCGCGTGGCTGGCAATGCCTTCAATGATAATCGCCAGATTGGTCGCTCCCACCGCGCCGATTGTCAGTCCTGCTGGATCTCGACCGTCCCAGTTGAAGCACAGTTCTGGTTTGCCAAGTTTGTTGGCTGAAATGAATCGAGCACCTCGCAGTCCGATTTCTTCCTGAACGGTGAATAGTAGAGTCAGTGGCGGGTGAGGCAGCTTTTGTCGCAGAACTTCGATGATCGCCGACAAAACGACCGCACACCCAGCTCGGTTATCACCACCCAGTGCCGTGGCTCGAGAAGCCGGTTGAATTACGTCGCCTTTGCGCACCGGCTTGCAACCGACCGCCAACGGAACGGTGTCCATATGAGCCATCAGCAAACGATGAGGCCCCTTCATTGTGCCTTTCAATCGCACAATCAGGTTTCCCGTTTCACCACCGGCCGGACTGCGTTTATGAGCCGTATCGATGGTGATGGCGGAGGCGGGAACGCCGGCTTTAAGCAGTTCCGCCTGAATCCATTCCGAAACTCGCGACTCTTCGCAGCTTTTGCCCGGAATCTCAATCAGATCCATAACTCGCTTAACCGCCAGTTTTTCGTCAATCGTCTGCATGATGTTCCACGTCGTAAAAGCAAGTAATGATCGTTGGGGTGTGAAGCATAAACAGCCTCTACGAAAAGTCTATCGCAGGGTCTGAAAATGAATTGGTCAGGCTGGTGTTGGGGCCATCCATATTGGTGTTTTGTTTCGTGTCGGGCGATGCCTGGCTGTTGCCGTTTCGAGTTAGCGAAACGTTCTTCCGGCAGATGGATGTTTGAATAAGCAGCATTGTGTATGCTGGATGTCGAGGTTCTACCGGCGGCGGAATTCTGAATAACGTGGATCGTTTGTGATCCTTTCAATGTTTGGCAGCCTCGCCAGTGGCTGTTTCGGTAACTCTTTTGATTTTCGGAAAGACTTGGAAATGCAACGTTTCTTGATGTCGGCAGGCGTTGGCCAATGTTGCTTGATGCAGGTTCGAGGGCGCACAATCGCATTCGCGGCAGCCACAATAGTTGTCGTGTTATTGTGTTTCAGTCCGGCCCAATTACTGGCTCAGGTAGAAATTGACTCAAAACCTTTGGCTGAGTCAGGAGACCTGGCGTCGATGATGGTCGATGGTATTGATCGATTTTTGTTGAAGCAGATTCAGTCGCAGAAATTAATACGGAATGCGGATTGGCTAAAGAATTCACCCGATGACGCCTGGCGAGATTTGAAACGCGATCGTTTACGCGAAATCCTTGGAGCTCGTGATACTCGGATGTCGCCAGACTTGCATTTGATTGTGACTCCGGGCGATTCTGGACAACTGCACCAGGCTGATCGTTACACTGTTTATCGCGTCCGCTGGAATGTGCTTTGCGACCCTGCGCCGACAGCAAAAAATTTGCCGTCGATACAGGGCGAAGGGCTGATGCTTGTGCCTTCGGGAATGCCGACTGCGTTTGCGGTGGTCGTTCCTGATGCGGATGAGACGCCGGAGCAATTATGCGGACTTGCATCAGGGCTGGAATCGGAACATCAGATTGCCAGACATCTGGCTGCTTCTGGCGTTCAGGTGATTGTGCCATCGCTCATCAGTCGGAAGGAGAGCAAACGTAACGGTCGATCTCGTTTAACAAATCGGGAGTATCTAAGTCGATCTGCATTTCTGTTGGGGCGTCAGTTGATGGGCTACGAAATCCAGAAAATTCTGTCGGCTGTCGACTGGTTTGAAACACGGCAGTCGAAATCCGCTGTGCCTATTGTTGTTTGTGGTCGCGGCGAAGGGGGAATGCTGGCGATGTACGCCGGAGCTCTTGATCGTCGGATTTCTGCAACGGGAGTGGCTGGTTATTTTGGGCCGCGAGATTCGTCGTGGAACGAACCACTGGATCGAAATGTGTTCGGTCGGTTGACAGACTTTGGTGATGCGGAAGTTGGGCGGCTGATTATCCCAGAGCGTCTGGTGATCGGCGACTTTGGTTATCCGGAAGTGACTCTGATGGGCGAAGGCGGAGCACCGGCTCAGCTTAAGCCCGTTTCGTCCGAAATGGTGAGTGCCGAAGTGCAGCGACTTCGCGAAATGTCCGGCAACGGTTTTCAGGAACACGTGAAAGTAACGAACTCGCCAGTGATGTTTCTTCAATCGCTGCTGCCAGGTGTGTCAGTCGCGACAGCAGATGCATCACTTGTGAATGGTCAGGCTCTGACAGAAGAAATAGCAGCTCGTGAATTACTTCAGCTTCAGCAGATCGATCGTCACAACCAGGCACTGCTGAGTGAAAGTTGGTTCGTGCGTGACGAGTACTTTGGGCAGCTTGACCGCAGTTCTGTGGCGGCCTACAGGAAATCTGTGGAAAAGTATCGAGACGAATTCAGGAATGATGTGATCGGATCTTTTGATCTTTCACTGCTGCCGCCCAATGTTCGCAGTCGCAAGACATGGGAAACTGACAAATGGACGGGGCATGAAATTGTTCTGGATGTCTTTGATGATGTTTTTGCTTACGGAGTTCTGTTGCTGCCCAAAGACATGAAGCCTGAAGAGAAGCGTCCGGTGGTTGTTTGTCAGCATGGTCTGGAGGGACGCCCGACAGATACGTTTCAGGGAGATCATCGTGCCTATCACGACTTCGCAGCGAAATTGTGTGAGCAGGGCTACATCACCTTTGCACCTCAGAATCCGTACATCTTTCAGGATCGCTTTCGTACTCTGCAACGCAAAGCTAACCCTCTGGGGAAGACCTTGTTTTCTGTCATCGTGCCACAACACCAACAAATCGTGAATTGGCTGAAGACCGTCCCTGGAGTCGATCCGGATCGCATAGCATTTTACGGATTAAGCTACGGTGGAAAATCGGCCATGCGAATCCCCGCGCTGGTGACCGATTATTGCCTGTCCATTTGTTCCGCAGACTTCAACGAGTGGGTTCGCAAAAACGCGAGCACGCGTGACAGCTTCAGTTATGTGTGGACAGGGGAGTACGAAATTTTCGAGTGGAATCTGGGCAGCACGTTCAACTATTTCGAAATGGCCGCTTTAATTTGCCCTCGCCCATTTATGGTTGAACGTGGCCACTTCGATGGCGTGGGAGTCGATCATTGGGTTGCTTACGAATACGCAAAGGTTCGGAATCTTTACGCGGCGCAACTGAAGATTCCGGAACGAACCGAAATTGAGTGGTTTGAGGGGCCTCACACAATCAACGGCCAGGGGACGTTTGCGTTTTTGAATCGTCACCTTAATTGGACGCCCAGATCAGCCAATGAATAACCAATGGCGCTCAGCACGATCAGAGGTTTGTTGCTTCCAGGGCAAACTCAGCGGAGCGATACGCAGCAAGTCAATTCACAAACATAGCAACGGCTGCAAATCTGCTGGGGCTCTGCCCTGAAAGGATTGCGAGCATATGCGGGCTAACAGGGCTCGAAGGGTTTCCCGCCGGTTGGGTGGTCTACAGTCCAGCCTGCGCGCACGACCAGTTTTGGTGCGCGATTGCGTTGCCTTATCGGTTGGACTTAGGCATTGAGATCGTAAGCGTGTCCAGTTGCTCTGAGGCGGCTCGACTTGTTTCAGCTTTCGTGGCAGCATCAACGTTGGCGTGCCGTGGCGATGGTGGCTTGGTGACAACACCTCGCTCAATCGATGTGGATGGTTTCAGTGTGTTGCGACCCCTCAGGCTGACTTCGGTATATGGCGACGAAACTTTCTTGCCGTCCTTGTCTTCAATCTCGACTCGCAAAGCGCAGATGACATCTGCCTTGCCTTTTTCGACGTACGGAAGAAACACGTTATACGTATGTCCTAACGTGCCATCTGTGCGGTGAGCTTCAAAAGCTCCGGGGGCAAAATTGAACTGATGAATCGGTGTCGGATCGATTTCATCAGCATCGAAATTGCTGTACTCATAGATTCGAACGACGGAGTTCACTTTTATCGGCGATGGCGAACCGTGTGTGAAGAACATGATTTGCCCGGCAAAGCCTCGTCCCGGACGTTCATCCAGCCCCTGGCCCTCCGCCGGTTCCCAAAGGCATAGGATTTTGGAAACCGGTTTGTCTCCCTTTGCCGCTCGAACCAACGCCATCGGTGAGGTCAGCACGTTCTTTGACGTCTGCAGCAAAGAGTCAGTTGCACAGCCTGCCATGCACAGCAAGCCACAGAATACAGTCAGAAGTTTTGAATGTTGCATCATTTTAAAGACTGCTGTTGAAGACATGAATCAAACCATGAATCATCATTCATGATCTACTGTTTTGCGTTCTTCGATCGCATAAATCGTCGAGCCCATGAGGCAGCCTCCTGGTCCTTGTCGCTGTTTGTCGTACCAGAGGCCGTCTTAACTTCCTTCGTTTGGTTGCTTCCCGACGCCGGAATGATTTCCGGCCCCGAACTGTTCATTCCACGAAAGTCGCTTTCCGTCAGACTGTTTTTTGAAACCTGCATGTTGTTGTTGCCGGATGCATTTGTTTGAGGTGGCAACAGCATTCCCTGATCGTTTGATGGACCAAACTCCTGGGTTGGAATCGGTGTTCCGATTCCGCCTGGAGGCAAAGGTTCGCCCATGTATCGATCAAGATCAGATTGAGGGACACTGAACAGCGGGCCATGCAATGCTTCAGCCTGCGATTCGATAAAGTGCATGCGTTCTGATTCAACCTGCTTGATTAATTCTGAATCAGCATCGCCGTAGATAATGCGTGGAGTCAGGAAGATCAAAAGTTCACGACGAGCAGTACTTGTGCTGTCGTACCGGAATGCGGAGCCAATCAGTGGCAGGTCACCCAGCCACGGTACCTTGCGTTCCAGAGTCTCATCGGACTTGGTAATCATACCGCCGATGACAATCGTCTGTCCGTTGGGAACGGATACAGCTGTGTCTGCAATGGCTGAGTCGATGATCACAGATTCTACAACGTTGCCTGTTGTGACGTCGGTGTAAACCGGCACACCACCGGAGGACAGTGAACTCTTTTCAGCGTACACGGCCATGTTAATGGTGTTGTCCGCTGTTACTCGCGGCGTGACTTCAAGGATAATTCCGATGTCCTGCTGAGTAATATTTGGCGTCACGAAGTTGTTCGTTGTTGTTACTCCGTCAACAACTGGAACCTGCTGCCCAACCTGAATTCGAGCAGTGTTGTTGTGAGTCGTTCGAATCTGAGGGCGGCTTAACACCTGGACAGTTCTTCGTGCAGCCAGAGCTCTGACCAGCACGCTGACAGCGTCGGATTGAGCCGAGAAGACAAAGCCTCCGAAGCCCAGGTCGCTGTTTTGGCGTCCCAGCGAAAAGTTGCTGATGCCCTGGGTGGCAACAAGGCTGTTGTTTGTTCGTCCGGAGTTGTTGCCGAGTGCCGAGGTAGTGTTGTTGAAGTTGAATCCCGGTGTTTCGTTTCGCGATTCAATGTTTGTGGTTGTTGTCTGCGTTCCGTTCTGCAGAGTATTCGTTGTTGTCGTTGTAACAATGTCAGCAACAGACGACAGAATACTTCGAGAGAACAACGTTGGGTCCTGAAAACCCAGTTCAATTCCAAATTCATCCGTGTTGTCCAGTTGGACTTCAACAATCAAAGCCTGAATGATGACCTGAGGCGGATTTGCATCCAGCTCTGTAATGATCTGGCTGATCTGGCTGAAGTATTCCGGCGAGGCACTTACAATCAGCGAGTTGCTGTTGTTATCTGCGGTAACAATCACTTCCTGACGGATACGTTCGATGTTGCTGATCAGGTCCGTATCCTGCAGCGCCTGTTGTTCCGTCAAAAACGCATTGACTGCATCCGCAACGATGCTGGCTTCTACGTTTCGCATCGGAACAACGGTGGTTTCGCGATGTCGCGATTCCGTTGTGTCCAGTCGCAGCAGAATAGCTTCCACCACAGACAGCGATTCTGCACCTCCCACAGCAAGAACTGTGTTTGTGCGAGTGTCTGCAGAAAACTGAACCGGTATCAGGCTGCTGGCAGCGTCTTGTGCTCCTGCAATCTGGATTCCCAGTTGGTCTTCCTGATTCTGATTTTCAAACAACGATGTCAGCAGCTCAACAGATTGAGTCGCATCGGCATTTCGCAGTGCAAAAACTTTGATTTCCGCAATCGCCGTAGGTGGCATGTCCAGTTGCTTCACCAAAGCCAGCAATAAAGGCATGCTGGCTTCCGGTGCAGAAATAACCAGGCTGTTTGAGCGTGGATCTGAGCTCACTCGAACATCCACCAGAATGCCTGAACGAATCAGCTCTCGACCATTGCCGGTTGCCGTTAGAAACTCAAGAGCAACAGACTTGCTTCCCTGAAGTTCCTGGTTGGTTTGATTGCCACCACCACCGCCAGCTCCGCCTTGTGTCTGACGTTGAGGAGGATTGGATGCACTTTGGATTGCGTTTGAGATAATCGTAGATAGCTCGTCCGCTGTGGCGTGTTTCAGCGCTACGATTTCGACACGATGCACGGCACCCGGTTGATCGCGGTCGATCTTTTCGATCAGCTTCGCAATTTCTTCAAGGTCGTTGGCTCGTCCCTGAACCACAAGCGAGTTCGTGCGGGCATCAGTGATGACTCGAACACGAGTACCCAGTCCACCGCGTTCTTCAAAGAACGTGGTGATCGAACTGGCGACTTCTGAGGCGATGGCATTCTGTAAGCCGAACGCTTTGAATTCCGTTTCCGGATCGACTCGTTTATCCAGTCGGTCCGCCAGGTCAAGAATTGATTCCAGGTCAATTTGAGGAGCCAGAATCAGAATCGCATTGGGTTTAACAACTGGCAGAAACGCGGCAGCTTTGCGATCGTTGGTGCCTCGGTTTCGAAGTTCAGCCAACTGTGTGTAGACGTCAGACAGCAACTGAGACATTGCTTCTGAATTGACATGCTGCAGTTCCAGCAGGTGAATGTCAGGCAGTGAGCCGACGCTCATTTCTTCCAGCTGTTGAATAATTCTGGACACTTTATCAACGTCGCCTTCATTACCCTTCAGAATCAGGATGCCCAGTTCCTGCATCGCCTGAACGTTGACGTCGCCTCGCAGGTTGAGCGAAGACCCGTCAGCTCCCGGTTGAGTTGTATTGCCGGCTTGTGGTTGACCAGCTTCACGTTCAGCTTGTTGCCCCGCTGGAGTCTGCAATGCCACCATTCGATGAATTTGCTCATTCAGGTCTTTGGCAGTGACATCGGTTACTCCCTTGTTGGGAAGCAGCTTGACGGTTTCGTTGGCGTCGATCTGAGGCTTATCCAGCTCGTCGATCAGGCGAGTTAAGTGGCTGGCCCGTTTTGAGGTGGCTTCAACCAAAAGTGCATTGTTGGCCTGATCGATTCCGACGCGGAACAGTGCTTGAGGCTCTTCGCCGTCTTCCGTCTCAACAGCATCGTTGACGACGAATGTTGGCAGTCCATTCAATCCCTGCTTCACCAGTTTTGATCGAGATTCAAACACCAGATAGATCGAACGAGCCACATCGGCCGCCTTGGCGTTTTCGATACTGACTGTTTTTACTGAAACCGGACCAGGGTCCTGAGGTGGTGTTGCAGCAGCTGATTCCTGAGCGTTGGCTGGTCGAGCATTTACGAAACCCGCAAACGGAGCAGCCGGCTGCTGAGCGGTTTCAGCATTTTGCTGTCCCTGTTGTTGCGACGCCCAGCTAACGCGAGGACTACCGTCTTCTGTGCGAGCACTTGCCTGCTGAAACGGAGACTGGGCGTTGCGGTTGCCGAACAACGTTGAGGTTTGCCCCGGCTTGGCAGGGTAGGCCGAATTGGACCATTCCGTGAGAGCAGGGCGAGCGTATTTTGTGCGAGCTTCCTCAAGCTTCATTACAATCAGAAATTCGCCCTGATTCATCAAACGGAAACCCTGAGGTTCCAGTTCGGCGTTCAGAATACGAATTGCTGATTCCGCTTCGTACCGCTTGCGATCTCGGCGAGCGTACCGACCGTGGGGGACCTTATCCATCACAAGCGTGAGGTTGCCCTGTTCTGCGACATTGCGCAGCACTCGGTCCCACGTTGATTCGAAGAAGTTCAGGCGTATGCCTGCTTCATCTTCGATGGGTTCAGGAAGTTCTGTACCAGATCCAAAGGCTTCGCGAAATGGCTTCGCGGATTCTTCAGATGCGTCCAGAGATGTAGTTTGATTAAGCAACCAGGCTCCACCGGCAGTTGTGCCAGCAAGCAGAATCGCTAGAAAGCCATGACGTCTCACCGGAGTGATCCTTCACGAATTGCAGGCTTTCGATGGCCTCCCCCGTTCACCAATAGGATGTCAACAAGAGTGTTTTTGCACCGACACCAATCGCTGGCAGCAAAAACAAGTTCCCCTGAGGCAGAGGAGAACTGGGCACAAGCCGATCTCCAACTGTTGACTCTATCGATTATTAGGATCTATCGGTCGGTAGGGGTTGTTATGATCAATCTGGTTTCAACGGTTTATCATATAGTTACGACCGTAACGTTTATTTCGAAGACTCAGGTCCCGTTAACAAACGAATACTTGCATAGATTGCGCATTCTTAAGTGGCTGAAGAAACGAATTGCCTGTCCCATTTTTCAATGCTTATGGCTTTTTATCAGTGGCGCAAACGAAAACGCCCCGCAGATGATCTGCGGGGCGTTCCAGGTTTTAAGCTTATTGGTCAACAGTTAATGTCAGGTGCAGCCGCTTAATTCGCCTCAGCGCTTAATTGGAGTGCTGCCATCTCAAAGTGGTCTCAGTTTGCTTTAAGGGCTAGCTGGAGGAGCGCCCGAGTTGAACTTTGTTTTGTCGGATTTCGTGGTCGTGGCAACCGTAGTTGCGGTGACCGCAGCGAACGCTCCGACGGCAGCCAGTGTGCCGATGCTGGCTCCACCGAATGCACCACCACCTAAAATTCCACCACCCAGCAGGCCACCGCGACATCCTGATCGACCACAGTCTCCGCCGCATCCTTCACCGGAATCGCCACAGCAGTCTTCGTCGCACGCATACTGTCCACGCACTGATGTCTCATTGGAAGTGACAAGTGCCTGACGAGCTGATGGGGGAGCTGTCTGTGGATTCCAGAAACGACAAGCCTGTTCAGTTGTTGAAGTTCGCACGACGTGCATCCCGGAACGCAGACCGCGAACGTAGTAACGACCGCTGGCGTCTGTTCTGGCTTGAGCCACCATTGTGTCGTTGTGGTAAACGCCTACGGCAACGTTCACTCTGGGAGTTCCATCGTCTGCGACAACAAGGCCCAGAAAGTCGCCTGCGTCCGACAGGACGACATCAGAAATCGGTGCCTTGGCAGTTGCGGCGACCGGCTCGTTAAAGGCCTGTGCTGGCACGGCCATGCAAAGAACGGCGACCACTGACAAAAAACTTCCAATGTCAGACTTCATGACTGATCTCTCCAAAGTAATCGAAAGGCCATTAACTGGTCGGTTGTCGACGGCAGGCCTGTGACGGTTGATTCAATTGATACTGAAGTAAAGATTCGGCAGGTAGTGACGGTAGGTTTTAAGAAAAAGGTCCCAACGGATGCCGGGATTCGCAGGATAACTCACAGCGAATCACTTGCGACGGTTGGGCAAAACAGCGAAGTTCTGCGGAATGACGGCGGTGCTGGATAAGTGATTCGGGCCAAAAGTCAGTGTTTTTAGGCAAATGCAGTGTTTCAGTTCCTACGTCGCCTGCTGTCAGGCAACCGAAATCAGTCCAATTCCCCCAAACGAATGTTGCAGATGTTCGACCGCGAACGGCAAAATCTGCAGCAGGATTTTTTTCACGCCGCCGCAGCTTCCGGCAAACCTCGCGGCCTGCGCTGGAAAAATTGCGATTGGCTGGCGACCTACGTTTTGGTGAATGACGAAGCAACCGGCACGTTGACGTTGTTTTGCGGCGTCAACGTTTCGTTTGAAGCCATTGAAGGCGGCGACATGGAAGGCGTGGAAGCCGTTTCCATGATTCGCGATGGCAGCGCCGTCTTTCACGCAAGGGAAGGACGCTGGGGAACCGGTGGCAAAGTGTTGTTTAACGTTACCCCGCAAACTGCTGCAACCGTTGCCGCTTCAGGTCAGTCCATTGTCGCAGCGTCTGACTAAAAACCTGCGAGCCAAAGTCTTCGACTCCGCCTCTTGGAGACACGTCAGCCATCGCTACGGAATACATTAAACCGCATGTATTCCCAGTGTCTGTACAGTTCGGTTTTTCGAACCAGATCTTCGTGTCGTCCGTCTGCGGCCACTCTTCCGTTGTGAAGCATCACAACTCGGTCGCAGCGTTTTACAGTAGACAGCCGAGATGGCAGGAAGATCACCGTGCGGCCCTGGCAAATGCGTTGATAGGTGTCGTCAATCATTGCTTTTGTTTCGGTGTCCAGCATGGCGTCCGGTTCCTGAATCACCAGCAACGCCGGCTTTTTGGCGATCGCTCTGGCAAGGCTCAGTCGAAACACCTGGCCCACATCCAGCTTTGCGAAGTTGTCACCCAGATGGGTTTCGTATCCTTTGGAAAGCTGGCGAATAAAGGTCTCTGCATGAGCCGTTTTGCAGGCTTCAATGGCGTCCTGTCGAGAAATATCCGCCTGTCCGGCTGTGATGTTCTCCAACACTGTCGTGTTAAAGACCGGCTCATTGCCTCCCACAATCACAGCTTCTGCTCGAAGCGATTCCAGAGTCACACGTTTAATGTCCTGTCCGTCAATCAAAACCTGTCCGCGTGTGGGATCGCTAAAACGTGGAATTAAGCTGATCAGCGCTTCTGCTTCAGCGGAATTAAGAGACAGCAATGCGACCTTTTGGCCGGCTTCAATCTTCAGGTCAAGGCCCGATAGCAATTCCGGGTTGGATTCTGTTTCGACGCTGACCTGATTCAGTTGCAGCGATCGAGACATGGGTTCCAGGAAACGAGCTCCCACAACCTGGCTTACGGGAGGCACTCGCAGCAGGTACTGGTTGATTTCTTCTGCGGCCACGGTTGAAGCACCGTGGCTGGTTGGTACGCATTCCCAGCGTTTCAGGCAAAGTTTGACCAGAGCGACGCCAATTGCAATCATCACTCCCGTTGATAGTTCAATCACGGCGGGGCGTGCCAGTAGATGCCGAGTCAGAATAAAGCAGGGCAGGGCAATCGTTGTGATCATGATCAGCAGCGACGTCCAGCCACCGTAAAGCTGCTGCCGTCGCAGGTCTTCGTGTTTGGACTGATACCCCGACAGATTCGCCTTGAACTGTTCGTGTTCCAGGTTTTCCATTCCGTAACCGGCAACGATTCTGGCTTTCCCCAGATCTTCTGTGAGCCGCTGCAGCCCTCGGTCAACCTGTTCGGAAAGAAGATTTGCAGATGCCTGATGTCGTTTGGTTTCGATTCGGGCCACCCACCAGCCGACGATGATGGGAATTACACATTCCAGGCTGATTCTCCATTGCGTCGCAATCAGTAATGCGGCCAGCGCGATCAAATCACAAAACGTGGTTAGTCGGGTGAACGCCCAGCGTTGAGCATTATCCTGTAATTGTTGAGCTGTGGTTTGGAACAGCGAGGCTGCAATTCGCCGCTGTTTCCCCGTCAGGTCGCCGGGGTTTGACCGCAGAGCGTGTCGCTGGATGTGTTCGCGAAGACGGTTGACGCCTTTGGAGACCTGTCGGTTTACTTTTTCCTGAGCGAATGCTCGAAGAGCTGTCCGCAGAAACAAAAGCACGACAATCGCGAAAATGAGCGTCGTTAAAGCCGACATCCGACTGTGTAGCAGTGGAATGGCATCCACGATTCTTTGAATGGTCGTCGCAGCAGTTTCTGGATCGGCTTGCAGCAGGCCGACGTCGGAGCCTTGAGCGTTCCGGCTTAGCAGCTCAACAATTCCGCCGGAACACAACACGATAGCGATCAGTGCAACCGCGGAAATGACTGCAGCGACTGTCGTTGTGACCAGTGATCGACCAAGAAAGTGTCGGTCAGAAACTACGCGTTGCAGAGATGTGGAAGCAGCGTCGGACACGCAAAGACCTTACGTAAAATGGTCAACACTGAGCGTCGTTGACGCAAAGTGCCAACAAACCTTGGGTTGCCGACGTCTGAACCGAAACTCAAATCGTCTTAGTCTTCGACAAGATCGTACAACGCCTGGCTGTATGAAGCCTGTGTTTTACGGACAGCGAAATGTTGCCAAAACTTTGCCCGATCTTAAGTCAGTCGGCAGCAGCCTGTAACAAGTTACAACTTACCTGCGATCTAAAGCAGTCACAACCACCACATGACGCCGCTGTCCGCTTTTGCCCTGAATGCGAATTTGCTCAGGAATCTGGTAGCTTCAGGCGAAATGCACAATCTACTCCCCGTGAAACGCAATAAGACTCACACATCGGTTTAGAGCGCATTTCACGGGAGACTGGCGCCAG
>CALFSX010000051.1 GCA_937916515.1 uncultured Planctomycetaceae bacterium
GGAGACTAAAAGGGAGACTAAAAGGGGTCAGGGAGGAATGGCACTGTCGTGGCATTCGGGTCAGGTCTCTTTTCATCAGGGTTGGCCAGTGCTAGACTTCGGACATGGCACGCACAAAGAACGGATGGCGTGGGCCATCCACCCTGAAAACAACAAATAGGACGTGCTGTAACCCAAGGGCTTCTGGCATTTTGCAAAAACCAGGGAAGGTTTAGTTCGCGGGAAGGCGATTTCTGTGCCTGACCTGAATTCCCGATATCTGCGGTGCCGAGATCGGTGAATGTCCCACGCATGGGACCCCAACAAGGGTGGATAGCCCGCGCATTTCGCCCTTGCAGCCTCCACCGACCTCGCGTCGGTGGGGCAGCGATAAGCCCACAGTATAAAGCAAGGCCCCTCACTGATCATCACAAGCAAACTCGTGTTCCCACCGACGCGAGGTAGGTGGAGACTCGGTTGTCGGGCAGCCCAAGTCTGTAGCCGAACAGTCCAGTTCCCACCGACACAAGGTCGGTGGAGACTCGGTTATTGGGCAGCCTCCGTCTGCAGCCGAAATGGGCGGGCCATCCACCAACCGGGCGAAGCCCCGGAGGAGCGACCGCGATTCACCGAAAAGAATCTGCTGCCGCTCATTCGGGGCTTGTTGCTTTTTGAGCGATTAAATCGGCGGTTTCACCACCGGCTAAGTGCTGTCCTCCCTCGGGACGATGAATCCATGCACGACCTCTTGAGTACTGTAAGTAAACTCACGGATTGCGGGGGTTTGACCTGGCTTTCGTAGGAAACCTCCATGGTTTCGCTGGCGCCTCGCTCCAACCACGGTCCCCCGCAATATTTTCCCATTCATTCACAGGCTCTCCGCGTGATGAAAAGCCACAGATGGAGCGTTTGATTTGGCGGCCGACCGCGACTGTTATGGGCGACTCGCAAAAAAATCAGCTCTGTGTGAAGCCTGTGAATCTCGTCGACCGTTTTCCTATTTTGGAGTTTTACCCTGGTGCAGTTCATCACGCGGAGCGTGATGGCTACTTGTAGACACGTTCCCTGGATTTTCCGGGGGACGCCAAACTTAAAAGCTCCGCTGCGACGAAAATCCTTGCCGGCCGATAGGATCTACTGTTTGGCAGCATCAGTTCAATTACGACAATCGCCGCCACCTCTTGTTTGACTGCAATAACCTTCCACGCGATCAAAAACCCCCGCTATTCGAAGATATCATTCGCCCCCCAATCATGGGACTCCTGATGTTGCCGATGCCCCACAGGAACGCGTTGGTTGAATGACGGCGGAATAGCGGATAAAACTCACCGCTTGACGAATAGACGCTGACAACTCCAATCCTTTCTTTGTGGACGAATGTCGTCATAGCGTCTTAAATGTCTTGTCACTTGTAAAAAATCAACTTCAGCGAAATAGAAACTGGCCGTTATGAAAGGTCTTTTGATCCCGATCCTGTTTGCTCTGGGCACGGCTTTGTGCTGGGGAATGTACGGTCCGGCACTGGGGAATGCTCGCAGTCAGGCAAAGTTGCCCAGCCCGGATGCATGGAGCCCATTCAAGCCTTACGTTTTCATTGGAGTCGCCTATTTGGTGATTGCCATCGCCGGCGGTTTGGTGGCGATGAAGCTAAAGGGAGACACGTTCAGTTATGCCGGTTCTCAATCGCCTGCCATGAACTGGGGCTTTATTGCGGGATCTTTGGGAGCCATGGGAGCGTTGTTCTTAACAAACGCTGTCATCACCAGCAAAGGCAACACGGCATTGGTGATGCCGATTGTGTTTGGAGGAGCAGTCAGTGTTAACGCGATTTTCGCGTACACACAGCTTCGCAGCTCCACCACAATCAGTCCCATGTTGTGGGTTGGTATGGCGTTGGTATTTTCCGGAGTCGTGCTGGTTGCAAAAAACACGCCTCACGGTGCTCCCGCCAAACCAGCGGCTCCTGCAGAAGCCGGTGCTGCAGCATCCAGCGATAATTCAGGCGGCACCACTGGCTAAACCAGCTTGCCCGAAAACAATGTCGTCTTTCACGGATCGATTGTGAATGAATCGTCTGAAGTGCTCCGACATGTCGAAGCACTTTTTTTATGGACTGTCAGGAAACGCGATAGCAATTTACGTCGATCCGCAAATTGACAAGCTCTACGCGAAAGGGCGTTCTTTCTCGGCGTAAAAGACGACCAACCGCAAATGCACGCGACTTGCAGTCTGTTTTGTACACTATCAGAACACGACTTCAGCCTGAGTTACTGACGCACGATGACTTCATCCAGATTTAAAATCACAGAAGCAACTGCGCTCATGGCTGCCAGTTCTATGAGATTCAGTGAATCATCCGGAGCTGATTCTCCATTAGTGATGAATTCTAATGCGGCTGCGGGAGACGTCCGAAAATAGGCTTGATACTTTTCTAAGCCTGCCTGCAACGTTTCCAGCTTGGCCGACGTTGGTTCCAATCCAACCAGCATCAATCCATAGCTTAGGCGTTCAGTGGTTGTTGTGCCGCCGTCTTTCAGCATGCGTTGAGCCATCGCTCTGGCAGCTTCGATAAACGTGACGTCGTTCATCAAATTTAAAGCCTGCAAGGGAGTGCTTGTGCGGCTGGCTCGCACCGTACACATTTCTCGACCAGCCGCGTCAAAATTCGCCAGCATCGGTGGAGCGACAGAACGCTTCCAAAACGTGTACAGCGAACGCCGATAAAGGCTTTCACCGTGATCCTGCACATAAAAATCGGTGCTGCGTTTTTTGTCCTGAAAAGAAACTTCTGCCCACAATCCGGGTGGCTGATATGGTTTCACAGAAGGGCCACCCAGTCGTTCGACCAACAAGCCAGAAGCTCGCAACGCCTGATCTCGCAACTGATAGCCGGAAAGTCGAATCCTGGACGCTCTGCCCAGCAACAGGTTCTTCGGATCGTCTTCCAGCAGCCTGGCTGACACCACAGAAGCCTGACAATACGTGTCGCTGGTGACAATTAACCGCACCAGCTGTTTGACGTTCCAGCCGTTGTCGCGAAATTCTGCTGCCAGCCAGTCCAGTAGTTTCGGGTGAGTTGGCAGAGTTCCCTGAGACCCGAAATCTTCAACGGTTTCCACAAGTCCTTGACCGAAGAACTGCTGCCAGAATCGATTCACCGTAACTCGCGGCATCAGCGGCTGTTCGGCAGATACAAGCCACTTCGCCAATCCCAGGCGGTCGTGAGAATAATTGCCAAGGCCGCCAAACACAGCCGGAATATCTGCCGATGCGGGACGATCTTTGTCTGGCTGATCATAAAGTCCTCGATTCAAAACAAACGTTTCACGCGGCGTTTCCATTTCGTTCATCACCATCACTTTGACAAACTGCTTTGCCCTGGCAGCCGCTATCTGCTTCGCAACGGCGGCAAGTTCGGCACGCTGTTTTGCGAATGTCGGTGATGTCTTTTGAAAATACGCCAGTAAAGCTGATTGCTGTTTATCGCTGGGATGTTCCGCCAGCACGGCTGCTGAGACTTCCGCTGGAACAGACGGCTTGCCATTGAGCCCCGGCGATGGAAACGTGGTGGCCGATAATAGAAAACGGCCAATGGCGTGAGCTGCATATTTTGAATTGTGCTGCAACTGAATTCGCAAACGATCGCCAGCCTGCGGTACAAGAGGTTCAGCCAGGCTCACCACCAATTGGCGATTTTCTTTGCGAACATCACCTTCCACCGCCCAACCGGTTTGAGGATCGGTGTCGATCGCGTGACTCGGCGGATATTTGTCCTGGTGGAAATCTGCAGTTGCCGTCGCTAACGCCACTGGTTGCACCTGCTTGCCTCGCAGAACTTCCGTCGTCAACTCAGTCAACACGAAGTTACCGTTGACGCTTTTTGCCAAAGACTTGCTCGTTAGCGAATCGTGCGTTAGCGCATCCAGCCGAATTGCGGTGATCCCCGTTTTGCCGGCGACCTGCTGAAGTTCATCCGCCGAAATGACTACTGTATAAGTGGAAGTGGCCGGATTTGGCCCCGTGCGCAGATACGAACCATCTTCCAGTTGTTGAAATTCAACCTTGCCCGTCCCTTTCACAGAAGCGGCCTTCAGCTGATTCCATAGTGTCGCGTTTTCGTGGGACAACTGTTCGACCAACTTTGTCTTCCACGCAACCAGTTCGTCAGTTGAGGCAGCGGCAGAAGTTTCCAAACCCTGCTGAAGTGCGGCTTGCTGTTCGGAAAGAGTTTGCAGTTGCTGGGCGACTTCAGGATTTGGGAAGTCCAAAATCGGCAACGAATACCCCAGGCGACCGTCTTTGCCTTTTTCCGGCACGTTGTTGAAAACCGCAAACATGTTGTAAAAATCCTGCTGCGGCAACGGGTCGTACTTATGATCGTGGCAGCGGCAGCAGCCCATGGTCAGGCCCAGCCAGACAGTGCTGGTGGTGTCAATTCGATCGACGACGTATTCCACAGCGTACTCCGCCGCGATAACTCCGCCTTCGTCGTTGATGCGGTGATTTCTGTTGAACGCCGTCGCCAGAATCTGACCGGCACTGGCATTCGGAAGCATGTCGCCCGCCAGCTGTTCCACTGTAAACTGGTCGAATGGCATGTTGTTGTTGAACGCGTCAATCACCCAGTTTCGCCACGGCCACATATAGCGTTCCCAGTCGGCCTGATAGCCGCTGGTGTCTGCATAGCGAGCGGCCTCCAACCACGGCAACGCCATGTGTTCGCCGTATTGTTTTGACTGCAACAGGCGATCAACAAGCTTTTCGTAAGCGTCCGGCGCATCGTCGCTTAGAAACGCACCGGACTCTTCGGGAGTCGGCGGGAAGCCGGTTAAGTCCAAAGCAACTCGCCGCAGCAAAGTTTGACGATCAGCCTTCGGCGAAAGCTGCCAACCGGCAGCACTAAGTCTGTCTTTGATAAACGCATCGATAGGATTCACAGATGCCGTCGTTTCGCCATTGGGAATGGCTGGGCGAACGATCGGCATAAACGACCAATGCTGTTCATAGGCCGCGCCTTCGTTGATCCATTGTTGCAGCATCGCGATTTGCTTAGGCGACAGCGGCTTCTTGGCAGAGGCTGGCGGCATCTGCAGGTCTGGATCGTCAGACGTAATTCGCTGAACCACCGGACTTGCAGAAGCAGATCCCGGCACAATCGCTGAATGCGTGGCGGCTTGTTCCACGTCCAGCCGCAACTCGCCCTCTCGCCTGGCGTTATCAGGCCCATGACACTCAAAACAGTGCTCAGAAAGGATCGGGCGAATATCTCGATTGAACCGAAGCGGCTCATCAGCATGCGCTGAACCACAGGCGGCCCACAGCAGAAAATGTGGCGTCAGCGCACAAGCCACAAACAGTACGGATCTTCCGCCTGAAAAAAAACAACATGTATTTGACGAAACTTTCATGAGCACAAAATCACTGATCGCAGATCTGTTTGCTTAGAACGTACGGGACCCGGAATTGTCGCATGTTTTTGCTGCCAAAGAAACGGAAACATACGGAAGCCCATCGGCTCAATTCGTTTTGAGACTTTCCAACCTTGAAACATGATTATTTCGTCATATTTCCCACCAAACCTGCCCTGCGAAATTCAGCCGCCTGCAACTCCCAGCCATTGCACCCAGGCAAGTTCTCCACCCAAATATTGTGAAGTCTTTCGATTCACTTAGACATTTTTCCGGCCGATTCCGTTCGTGCGACTGGCACTGCTGAAATCCGGCTTCACTGCCGCACGCTGCCCAGCGTGAACTTTAATAAGAAATATCTCGGAGACATTTTGATCCGACGGAACTATTTCCCCGTTCCGTGGGTCTGCTATGGACAGCCACTGAAAGTTTTCAGTTAATCGTTTTTCGTCTTTAGACTACTTAATAAAAGTTAACTTGTTCACGTTGAGTCAAGTTCTCTGAGCGACGTAGTCGCGTTTCTGAGCGTCAGCTCAGAAACGCCTGAGGCACAGCCTCGTTAGAGTCTTACCCCAAAGATCCGCGCACGGTGCGCGCATGTTGGCTGTAGCGAAAACGGAGCGGTTCGGCGATTCTAACGTCCCATGTCTTCCAGCCAACCACGCCACTGGGTCAAGGGCGAAGCCCTTGTTAGAAAGAGGATCTGATTTCGAAACAGCAATCTCAAACATTTTTACCGCCACGTGACCACTTATCAAAAGGTCTCGCATTTTTGTGACAAAGAATCCGCCGTCGTCAACGATCAGCCCCTGACGAATCGAATATTCCAACATGTTTTTGCGGCCAACAGATCACCCCATCCCCATCTTGAAAGCGACATCTATGTTCATAGGGAAAGACAGCAGCAAACAATTTCTGCTGGCAGCCTATTGGGAAGACGGAATGCTGATCCTTGTTGTCAAGGACATCCTTCCCAACGGTACTTTGCGACAACACTCCGCGATCAGCTACGCTCCTGCAGACGCTGAAATTCTGATGATCAGCCTGAAAGCAGGTACGTCAAAACTTCAGGGAGTAACCGTTGACCTCCTAACGGCCACTGCCGTCGCTGGTCGCATCGCCGAAGGACTACGACGAAGCAACTCAGGCAAAGAATTGGCAGGAAACACTCTCGACCATCAGCCTCGCATCAGCCCGGAATTGTGGAACTAACCTGAAAACTAAAGGCGTTCAGCAGTGAACCACAAACACTGATATTGTGAACTTGCTAAAGATTCGCCCGAATCCTGCATTGATGAATGCCGCAAAGAACGTTGTTTAAAAATGCATGTTGCAAATCCAAACACCTGCATCAACGTGATACGCAATACAGGTGCAGCAGCAAATGCCAGTTGCTGTGCGTTGTTCTATGCCAGCCTTGCCAGGCAGTATAAACCCGCCGTGCGGATTATTTTATTCCGATTGGCACATCGTCTGCATAAGACATTTCTCGGCAGGAAGGTGCAACGGCCCGCTACCTTCTTGCCATTCTGGTTGCGAGCGGCCCTTCTTCGGAAGGGTCGCTTTTTTTATGCGCCGATTCCACATATGCAAGAAACCCATGTTGACGGCAATCTTTCCGTTCGCAGGAAGGGACAATGCCTTGCAGTCGCGGAAACGATTGGGCGTTCAACGGAAACAAGAACCGAAACACAGCCGGTGGTTGTGGCAAATTCCACTGGCGAAGCGTTCTGCTGCGGCAAATTCGAACGCCAATGAGTTCACTTTTGCTGTGCGAAAACGGGCCGTGAAATTTCCAACTGTGATTTGGAACGCGTAATTAGCTACGAAACACGGTTGAAACCAAATTCTGCTTAGCGAAACATGCTTTTGGCACGGATGATGCATTACTAGTTTGCAGGTGGAAAGAGGCAACGGCCCGCTCTCTTTTCATCGTTCTGGTTGCGAAGCGTCTCTTTCCTCACCGAAAGAGACGCTTTTTTATGCGCCGTTATTAAATCAAACGCCAGCCAAACCTCCGGAACACGCTTGGCGCAACATATCCCACCCGCTGGAATCTAACGCCCGCCGAGGAGTCCCGGCCTCGGCGAAACGCGGGTTCTTCAACATATCCCGTCGCGCCTACGCCACCGCCCGCCGGGGCGTCCCGGCCTCGGCGAAACGCGGGTTCTTGAACATATCCCGTCGAACCTACGCCACCGCCCGCCGGGGCATCCCGGCCTCGGCGAAACGCGGGTTCTTGATCATATCCCGTCGAACCTACGCCATCGCCCGCCGGGGCGCCCCGGCCTCGGCAAGGATTTGCATGACTTCGGCGGTGAGGGCGGGGGTGGTGGAGACGCCGTCTTTGCCCATGATGTCTTCGTTGCCTTTCCAGTCGGTGCAGACTCCGCCGGCTTCGCGGACGATGGGGATTAAAGCTGCGATGTCCCATGGTGACATTTCGGGGTCAACGGCCAGATCGGCTCGCCCGGTAGCGACCAGCATGTGTCCGTAGCAGTCTCCCCAGCCGCGAGCGATTCGGACTTTTTTCAGGAAGGTGGGCAGGACGCTTTCTCGGCCGATGCGGACATCGTGAGTTGGTTCGGTGAACATCATGCGAGCTTTGCTGAGCTGCGTTTCGCCGGAAACTTTGGCTTGAGTTGGTTCGGCGTCACCGATTTTCCACCATGCTCCGGAACCTTCGCAGGCATAGATGACTTCGTCCAGAGCTGGCATTCGGCAGACTCCGGCCACCATTCGACCTTCAAATTCGATACCGACCAGAGTTCCGAACAGGGGGACTCCGTAGATGAAGGGTTTTGTGCCGTCGATCGGGTCGAGAATCCAGCGGTAGCCGTTTTTGCTGGGTTTGTCGTCAAATTCTTCGCCCAGAATGCCGTCATCGGGGAAGGAGACCGCTAAAGCGTCGCGAATCAGCTGTTCGGCTCCCTTGTCTGCGACGGTAACGGGCGAATCGTCAGCTTTGGATTCAATTCCCAAAGTTTGAGAACGATAGTGGCTTAAAATCAGCGTTGCGGCTTGTTGAGTGATAGAAAGAGCGAATTCCAGGCGAGATTGGTGAGTTGACATGCGTATTGTTCCTATATTTAAGGCGGAAAGTCCGCAGGATTGTTTATCTGAGCGTGGTGTTATACAACGCCGGTCAATTGTGTGCGATTCAGTGGGTTTCGCGTTGAAGAAACCTACAAATGTCGCAACAATGCCCGCCCCGAAAACGTTGGCTGCCACGGAAAAGGTGACGCTGACTGAAATCGGGACTGGAATGTTGGCTGAAAACAGCCGATTACTGAACGGACAGAATGTTTGAGTCCGCAGTTTATCAAACCTTAGTTTCACTTATTAGTTGGCAGTTGGATCCATGGATCGCGAACGAATTGAACGTCAGTTGAAGATGGCCGAAGGCAACCTTGCTGCTTGCGTAAAGCAGTTGGACGCGGCCAAAGTTCCTGCCGATCAGCGTGCAAAAAGCACCAAATGGCGAGCATTGGACGGCGAACGACGAACGTTGATTCGACGCATTCGTGCCGTTGCAGCCGTTGAAGAACGAGAAGCTGCTGCCAAGCAACGACTCGAAGAAGGCGCTGCTGCCGAGTAAGCTTTGCTGCCTGCCAAAAGGCACAGTTTACCAAACCAGAATCGAATGAAGGCCGGCATAGTGGTGCCGGCCCTTTTTCGTTGCGCGGTGCATAAACTACTTTCGATCACGGGGTTTGATTGTTAGCTTGGCACAGCGTGGCCGCGGTGTTCCTTAAGATCTTTGCTGCAAAGAAAGTCGCCCATGAAGCACGCTTCTGTTTCAGATTTCCGGAATCGCTGGGTGTCAGCCGTGCTGGCGATTATGGCGTGTTGCTTTGCAAAAGATGAGGCATCTTCGGCGGACAAGGTTTTACCCATCCCGGGTGACGTGTTCAGCGTTGGTGGGCGGACCGCGTTCTTGATTCTTCCCGAAAATCGGTCGTCAGAAACTGCAACTCCCTGGGTTTGGTACGCACCGACTTTAAAAGGGCTTCCTGGCAAAGAAGAGACATGGATGTTCCGTCAGTTTCTGGATGCCGGAATCGCCATCGCTGGAATTGATGTGGGAGAATCCTATGGCAGCCCCAAAGGCTGTGCTGCATTTTCTGAGTTGCATGCGGAACTGGTGCAGAACCGAGGCATGGCGAAGCAGGCGGCTTTACTGGCCAGAAGTCGTGGCGGGCTGATGTTGTACAGTTGGGCAGCGCAGAATCCACAGTCGGTGGCGTGCATCGCAGGAATCTATCCCGTCTGCAATCTCGCCAGCTATCCGGGACTTAATCGAGCATGCGGTGCTTACGAACTATCGAAAGAGCAACTTGCGAAGGACCTTGCCTTATACAACCCGATCGATCGCCTGAAACCGCTTGCGGAAGCAAAGGTTCCGATCTTCCACATTCATGGCGACAGCGACACGGTTGTTCCGTTGGAAGCAAATTCCGGCATACTTGCTGAACGATACAAGACGCTGGGTGGCACCATAACTTTAAAAGTTGTCACAGGTCAGGGCCACAACATGTGGTCAGGCTGGTTTCAGGATCAGCAGCTTGTCAACTTTGTGGTGGCTAATGCTGGCCGCATTGTTCCAGCGAATACCCCGAAATAGTCCAACGAATCGTGAAACCATTCGGCCTGGCGAGTCTGCCACAACAAGGGACAGCTCATGTTTGAAGCCATCAGTGAAGTCATTGATGCCGATTGGGTTGTGCGGTATACGTTTTCAAAGAATGGTGAAACACTGAAGTACTTCGAAGTGCTGCAGCTTTGGCAATCGTCTTCTACATTTAGATCATTTTGTACAGAGCTGTTCGCCCAGTCTGTTTTTCCAGCGTACCGCTGGGAGACTCCGGGAGTCAGCAGGTTGACGCTCACGCAGCCATTTGAATTCATTTTTGTAAATTACCCGCAATTTACTTCCGGACGGACGGATGCAAAAACATTCGAAGGGTACTTCACCGACAACGATGTCGATCATGGAGTCGTTTCATTTGCGAATCTCAGTGGAGATTCGCAACTTGTTGTGCCGTCACCCCGTACCGACATAGATGCATATGGTCACCTTGCCGCGTTCATGCGACATGCTCCACAAGTGCAGCAGGATGCGTTTTGGCGTGTCATGAGTAGTGCTGTCAAATCACAAATCGACGACAGACCGGTGTGGCTAAACACGGCTGGCGGTGGAGTGGCGTGGTTGCACGTACGGATCGACTCACGCCCGAAATACTACTGCCATCTTCCATATAAGAAGCCGCTGTAATTTTCGACGGCCAGCAAACGCTATTGAAACGGATTGCGCCAGATGATTGCTGTGCCGTCCTCGCTGGCCGAGGCGATTGTTCCGGATTCGGAAACGACCAACGATGTAACGGGGGCCTGGTGAGCGATGGCTTTTCCGTTTGCCAGCAACTGAAACGCTTCGTAAGCGGCAAGTCCTGACTCACCTACTCGCTGGGGTTGCCAGTTCCAGATGATGGCGGCCCCGTCAGCTCCACCAGTCAGCAGGTAAGATGAATCCGGCAGAAAAGCCAGGCTGCGAATTCCTCCCGCTTCGTGACCGGTGATTGTTGCATGCAATTGGGGAGCCGACATATCGGAAAGATCGTAAACCCAGCCAGCGCTGGAACCGCTTTCTGACAATTGCCCGGCCAATGCGACAAACCTGCCGTCGCTGGAAAAACAGCCGGTTTCCAGCCGGATCGGCTCTGTAGACTTCAGCTGAAACTCTACAAGCGGCGTTTCGGGATTCGCTAAATCAATGATACTGAATTGACCTGCCCGATTCACCAGCAGCACCAACTTTTCATCGGGCGACCACGACGCCTGAACAATAGCAACGCGTTCGCCATGAGGCTGCGCAATATCAAAGCCTGCTCTGTCGGGGCCAACCGCTTTCAGGCAACTTTCAATCGTGGCCTGATTCAAAGCAGCATCCCAGTTCCAAAGCAACGCAGAACCGTCGGCTCCACAACTGACAAAGCGATTTGCATGGCTGTTGGGAGCAAAACAGAGCGAAGTCACGACTCCCCGGTGAGGATCGCTGATCTTGAAAATCGTCTGACCAAATCTCTCACTGTCTTCTGCAGCATCAAAAATTCGGATCGCTCGATCCCCCGTTAACAGTAGAGGATGTTCGGCGTTTGGCGACAATGCGGTTGAATGCACGGCGTACAAAGGGCGAAAGTCGGCCAGGTGAGCGTTGTCGTTCAGGTTCCACAAGTGAGCAGCGGTGCCGTCGAACGTGGCGACAATGCCCGGCTGATCTGCGCTGGCTGGCCCTGCAACTGACTTTGATGTACCGTCCGTCCCGTCAGTTGATGCAACCTGGGCGGCTTGTTCGGGAGCGAACACGGCATCAGAAATTCCAAGCCCCGGTGCGTTCAGCACTTTGGTGATCTTCCAGTCGGCAGTTCGAAAAATCTGCAGTTTGCCATCAACGACAGCCGCCAGACGGTTTCCATCGTCCGACCAGCTGATGGCCGAAATACGACTCGGAAGTTTTCCGGCAACCACAGCGGGATGAATTCTTCGCTGCGGGTTTGTCGCATTCAGTGACCACAGTTGTAATTCCTGAGTTGTCGCCCTGGTGGCCTTGTCTGTGCGAACGCTGATGGTCACAAACTGCAGTTTGTCTGGCGAAAAGCTGAGCCGTTCCACGGGAATATTGTCGTGTTGAAAACGGCTCACGACAGAAAGGCGTGTTCCGGAATCGTCGAGCCCCAGCCGTTGCAGTCGTCCGTCAAAGCCAGCGCTAATCAGGTCTCCATTGGGCAGCCATTCCAGGTGGCTGACGATCGTGTTTTTCGCGTGCATCTGGCCGCCGGCCAGAAATGTTCCATCCGCCAGCGTCCAAACAGCAACTCGCCCATCGCGACCGCCCGTGGCAATCGTCATTCCGTTCTGGCTAAAACTCACCGTACTGACTTCGCTGTCGTGAAAGCCCTGCAAGGTTGAATAGGTTTGCGGATCGGTGTTGTGCAGAATTTCGTCCGTCTTCCAGATTTTCGTGACGCCTTTGCCTTCCACTTCTGAAGCAGCCATTGACGCGGCCAGAAACGTCCCGTCGGGCGACGCAGAAATTGCGTTAACCAAACCAAGCCCCGGAAGACGAACTTCCTGAGCTCCCGCGCCGGCTTTAGTGGGATCGGCGTTCCACAGGCACAGATTGCCGTCGAATCCGGTCGTCATCAACACGCGACCATCGGGAGGCAGAAACTTCAGGCGAGCAACGTTGAAATCGTGACCTTCTTCAAACGACGCACTTTCCACCACAAAGTGAGTGCGACTGGAACCACCGGAAATCGGCGAACCATCTTTCGCATTCCAGATAACGGCTGTTCCGTCGGACGCTCCCGTCACAATCCGCGATCCATCTTTGCTGATGGCAATGGCATTCAACGCTCCTCGCTGAACGGCAGAATCGGCATTCACAACAATCTGGTCAGCGGAATCTGACGGCTGCGAAGTGACGGACGATTGGGCGGCGACTTTATGTCCGGTTAAAATATACGGTGATCGATAAGTGGCAGCGGCGTTAGTGTTCGACGCCGGTAAATTGTCTTCGTTCTGAAATGCTGATTCGATGTCCTGTCGTTCTTTGGCGTACGTGCGAACATCCCAGAACCGGCAGAAGTGATCTGCGCTCGCGGAAAGTACGGTTTTGCCTTTGGCGTCCAGAAAACCGGCTGCATTCACTTTGGCTCCATGGCCCAGCATGCGTTGTTGAAACGTCAGAATTTCGTCGGTAGAACTGGCCAAAGTGCTGCCTTGCACGTGCCAGATTCCGATGGTGCGATCATCGGATGCCGTCACCACGCTAAGCCCGTCCGCAGAAAAGCGAATATCGTTGATCGGGCGCTGATGTTCGCTGGCGACCCAGCCAGAAAAACCTTCTGCCTGCAGATCAGCGGCATGAACAAATGGAAAACGGTCTCCACTTGTCATGTTGTCGGCGGGACGAACTGGCAGTGCCATCAGGTCTCCGTTGCGGCTGTTGCTGATGAGCAGTATTTGTTCGTTGGGGGCCACACAAATGCGATTGGGTGGGTCATTGCGGTCTCGAGGAAATCGCAACTGTCCCAATCTTTGCGGGCGTTCTGTGGGAGCGTCGTCGGGAGGCAACTGATAGGCCAGAACGTCTGATGATTCGCCCCCGCGAGACCCCGCGTACAGAAACACTCCTGCCTTAGGCATCAATGCCAGGCTGCGAATGCTGGAACTGCTGCGAATGGACCACAATGGAAGTTGCGTGTCGATGTTCCACGCCTTGATCACTCCACTGGTATCCGCAGACAGCAGTAGATTTCCGTTTAACGCAATCGTTGAAACGGCGGCTTCGTGCCCTTTCAGAATATCGTGCTTGTGACTGGCGACATTCCATAAGTAGAGCGACTTGTCTGCGGCCGCGACGATTAGTTCTTCATTTTCGCTGACCAGTACCTGAGCGACCGCGGCATCAACGTTGAGTGTGTCGAGCGGTTTGGCGGGCAGCTCTTCGCTGCCCTCATTAAGGTGCCATGCGGTTAACAGGCCATTGCTGTCGCCCCAAACGATCGTGCGTCCAGACGGGCTGATCACCTGAGTCTGTACGGGAGCTTCTGTAACACGTGTGCGTTTCAGCAGTTGTTGTTTGCGTGCCTGAAGTTCCAGAATGCGTTCCTGTCTTTCATCGGCAGGAAGGTCGGCCAAAGCGGTATCACTGTTCAGCAGTTCTTCAACTCGCTGAAGCGCGCCGGAATAGTCGGCGCTGCGAATCAAGCTGGCGATGAACGCATTTTTCAGTTCAACCTTCGCTCTGGCTTTTTGTTCGGTCAAGCCCGCCACCTCCAACTGGATGGCCGCTTTTTCTGTTTCAACCTTGGCAACTTCTGTCTGAAGATTTTCCTTTTCAGACTTCAAGACATCCTTTTCAGCAAGCAGCTTATCTTTCTCCATAGATAGTTCCTGCTTTGTGGCAACCAAGGTATCTCGTTCACTGGTCAATCGAAGCTTTTCTTCTTTCAGCGAAGACTGTTCGGCCAGTAGCTGTGTTTTTTCTCCCAGTAACGCTGTTTTTTCTTCGACAATTCGATTTTTGTCTTCTTCCAGCGTCAGCTTGTCCTGCTCCAGAGTTTCCTTGTCGCCATACAACGAAGTGATTTCGTTGTTCTGTTTTGTGATCTCGTTGTTCTGTTTTGAGATCTGAATCGCCTGAACGAACGAGATCGCTCCCACAACGGCGATCAGGCAAACGGCTATCACAGTGGCAGATTTCAGCCCGTTGCGAAGACGCCGAGAACGCGACAGCTTTCCGGTGAGTTCAACAAATTCCGGGCCACTTTCCTGTTCGGCAATTTGCAGGCCAAGGTCGTAGTCGCCTTTTGTGTGAGCCAGACCAGCATAGGCCAGACGCGTTTCACGAAGCCCTTCAACCGCCGCATCATTTTCCGGCCACGCCACAAAAGCCTGCTCGAATAACGCCGCTGCCGTTTGATAGTCATGATAGCCGCGTTTGAGCCCATCAGATTTCGCGTGCTGCAGGCTTTCGCCAGCTCGTTCAGAAACTCGGCGGCTTTCTTCGTGCTTCTGAAACTTCTTTACCGCATCCTGAAAACCCAGCACGCTTTGATGTCGGTCTTTTCGAGACGCCGACATGGCCTTGCGGGCGATGTCCATCAGTTCGCCCTTGTGACTCGTTGGGCGAATCGCATTCTGTCGAACCACTTTGTCGATAATCACCCACAGGCCGCTGTTGCCAGCATCTTCTTCCGGTTCAGGAAACGAATGCGGCGACTCTCCCGTGATGATCTCAAAGAGGATGGCCCCAAGCAGATAAATGTCGCTCCAACGACCAATGGCTTCCGGAGGACCGGTCCACAATTCCGGAGACATGTACGCCGGTGTTCCAGCGCCAAAAGCCGCCGCCGGTGACGCGAATCGTTTTTTGTCGGCTGCTATGGCAGGAACAGCAAGGCCCCAGTCCAGAACAAGAACTTCACCGAACTCACCCAACATAATGTTTTCGGGCTTCAGGTCGCGATTCACCACGCCATTGTGGTGCGCGTACGCCATGGCGTCGCACACTTTGTGAAGCACTTCCAGGTTTTCTTCCAGCGACATTTCCCGAATGCGCTCGTTCCACGGCGTGCCGTGAACGCGTTTCATCGAATAAAACGGGAACCCGTCGTTTGTCTGGCACAGGTCGTGAATCGGGATGATGTGCGGATGTACCAGATTCGCGGTCACCAAAGCTTCAGAAAGAAACATTTCCCGACGCTGATGTTCAACCTGGCTGATTCGCCCCTGAGCTGTATACGCCTGACGCTCTCGATCCTTCATAGGTTTCAGCGTCTTGATCGCCAGTTCGCGATCCAGAGACGTTTGTTTGGCGATAAAGATGGCTCCCATGCCACCTTCCGCCAGCTTTCCGATGATCTCGTAGTCGGGCTTGTCTGCTCCACCACTGTCTCTAAACTGATCGCCGCCAGCAACTGGGCGGCTGCGAATTGTGAGCGTTTGGTTAAGCCCGTGCGCCGATTGTTTGCTCCAGATCTGCGTCTTACGCGCCATCAGGGAGCCGTCATCTTCGTCTGACGGAGGCTCTTCGATGGAAGTGTCAGACGCCGATTTTTCGGACACTTCCTTCTGCCATTCTTCGTACTCATCTTCCGACAAGCCGCGCATGCCCATGGTCCGAGAAAACACTTCTGTTTTTTCGAAGCCCGTTGCCACATTGGCAACAACTGTGCCGAACGTGTCGCTGCCGGACTTCTGAGAGTTCGGATCAGGCTGCACCACAGTTTTTGCAAACAGGTCTTCGGAATCGTCCGTTGAGCGTCCGTCATGTCCGGCTGTGGGAATAACCTGAGTGGCAGTAAAATCCGGAGCTGGAGGACGACCTTGTATCACGTTGGTTTTTGCAAATACATCTTCTTCTTCGTCGGTCGAATTCTCAGGCTGATTGCCGGACGACATACCGTCAAACGTGGGAGTTTTGGAAGGCACAAACGTTTTATTGGGATCGTTGTCCGGAATACCGTCGGCGGAACCATCGCCTGCGGCTGCGTCGAAACTGAAATCGTGGTGAGTTGGAGTCTTGGATGGCACCCACGTCTTCTTCAGGTCGCCGTCACCAGTTGGAATCTCGTCTGGCACGACCGTATCGTCGAGATTGATTCCATTAACGGTAGGTGTATCAGATGGCACCCAGGTCTTTTCGAAGTCGGCCGATCCGTCTGTGCCTGATCCAACATCTGCCATATCTTCCGCCTCGGCAAAGGCAGATTGAGACGTTTCTGGCGGCACCCATGTTTTTTCGAAATCATGAACGCCATCATCGTCCTCACCATCGACTTCCAGACCGGTTCTGGTTGGAGTTGTGGTTGGCACCCACGTTTTCTTGAAGTCTGAATCCTCAGGTACAGCAGTGTCCTCGTTGGTGCTATCGCTTTTGCCGCTATCTTTGTCTTCGCTGGGCACCCACGTCTCCTTTTTGTGGATCGGCTGCTGCTGTGACGAATCGGCTGGCTCTGCTTCGCTGGGCTCTGTTGCAGACACATCATCGATGTCTGACTCAGGCAACGCCGATGCTGGCAGAAAATCAGCCTTTTCTGCGGCGTTATCCTGGTTCTTTCTGCGCGCACGTTTTTCCGACAACGGAGACGAAATCGGATCGCCAGCAACGCCCATGTCCGGTTCTGGAAACGGGTTGATGGGAATGCCGTTGACGAGATTCCTGGGGCGATCGGATTCTGGGTTGTCGTGACCGTCTTTGTTGTTGGTCATTGCTGTCACCGTACCTGCTGTGTTGAATCAACTGCGGAACAGCTGATTCCCGGGTTAACTTCTTGTGGTGATGATTCATGATGAGCCTGCCGCAATCGACGCACTGTTCTGGCCGCCGAACTCAGGCTAATGGCGGACAAATCCTGCCGACGCCTCCAACGCGCCGCAGTGGTCAGCCCTACAACAGGAGCCAGCAAGACCGCGGTCGCCGGTGGCGTTTCATCGTGTTCGGATGTTTCGCGAATGGTAAACGTGCTGTCGGAGTCATTGTGGTCTTCTGCCCCTGCAGCGGAACTTTGTTGGGCGGTCGATTCGCTCGAACTTGCTGTTACTTGTTCCGCAGGCGGCAACGCTTCACGACTTTCTGCGATGATCAATGGTTCAGTTTCTGCAGGGATAACGGCAGACGTTTCCTGAGGTGGGTCTGGAATTGCGTTTCCGTTCTCGTCCGGTTGCTGGTATTCCAGTTCTTTCAATTCGTACGGTTCAAATAATCCAGGCAGCTGTTCCGTGGCTGGCCCCGGTCGTCCACCTGTCACTTCAAACTTTACAATCGGGCGCTCGACCTGCTGACCACTGGTTTCGGTAATCAGCCAGACTTCATAGCCGCTGCCATCCTGTAACACGGGGTTTTCGCGAACGAACTGTTCAAAGCTTTCTCGATTGGAAATAAAGCTGTTGTCGGTAATTCGAGGAATCACAACTTCGGCTTCGGCGTCCAGTTCGAAATGACGGCGAATCTGCAGATACACGTCCGTGCCAATGGCCGCATCACTGGCAGCTCCAGAACCCAGATTGATATCCGTGACCACGCTGGAAACAATGGAACTGGCGACAGGTGCTTCCACAAACGGCGTATCGTTTGCCGGACGTCCCGACGACACAAAGGGAAGAATTCCGGGACTCGGCCCTGCGATGAATTCCCATTCCGCTTCGCCCACTGGACGACCGGTGGGAGTTACCACGGTGTTGTCCATCGGTAACTGCGCCGCTTCCTGATTGAAACTTTGCAAAGGATTAGTGTCCGTGGAACTTAACAAGGCCAACCCCGCGTCCGGCAGAACAATTGGCTGGCCTGCCGCATCAAACACAGTCGCCACGGGAACTGACGATGTAAAGTCGGGAGGTGTTTCCACGGTCGCTGTGCCGGGCACTGTTGCAGAATTGCCCCAGATGTTAATTGATTCGTGTTGAGCAACACTGAAGCGAACTCCAATGATATTCGGGTTGATTTCTCGCCCATTTCGATCGTGCACGGTTGTGACCAGATCGGCAATCGCAAACAAGTGTGGCACCTGATAGATGGATCCACCAGCATCGATGTAGTAGATCGTCTTGTCTGCGTCCGTCACGTCAAATTCGTAAGTGTCCGGCGATCCCACCACCGCGGTCGCGTCGCCTGCGGGGCCAGCCGGGTTAAGACTGGTTTGAGAAACCACGCCCCAGTCGATCACAACTTCCAGGTTTTCTTCGCCGCCGACACCAAACACCAACTCAATGGTGCCCAGAAATTTACCATCAACAAACGTCAGACTGCTGCGCATGTTTTCTGCATCAGTTAACGTAACAAACGCCGTTTCAGCTCCTGTTGTAGCAGCCGCCGCGAAAGCCGTGGGACGTGGAGCGATCTGTTTGGCGACACCGCCGTCTGTGCGAACTTCCACGTTTTCGCCCAGAGTCACCGTGCCATTGATGCCGGACGACCCCGCGATAATTGTCAGCTTGTCGCCGGTTACGTCGTCGAAAACTCCCGCGGTCGGGTCTTCGTCTGACGTGATGATGATATTGTCGGCTAACGTGAAGTTTCCACCGCGGCTGATCAGACTAATGGTTTCGTCGATACTGGTGGTTAGCACGTTGTGAGCCGCATTCACATTTTGAATGACGGTCAGATCGCCTTCCGACGTGATATTGATATCTCCAGCGTTGGTGTCGATGCCTGTACTGGCGGTGAAGACCAGTTTGCCGATCGTCTGCGAACCAACCTGGTCAATCAACAGCTCGTCGGCATCAAAGAACGTGATCGCTCCCAATCCCGACGGCAGGCTGCCATCAGCAAGGTTGATCGCGGAATACACATCAACGTCGTTCGGTGCGGCTCCCAGCAGAACATCGCCCGCTGCGGATTCCTGACGGACTCCCAGACTTGCGGCGGTGATGAAACCGCTTGTCGTTTGCGAAATCGTGCCGTCTGCAACCAGACGAACATCTGCCGCGGCTGCGTTCACCTGCTGGCGAAGTGTCAGTGAATCTTCTGAATTGATCAGAACATCGCCGTCTGCCGATTTGACGCCGTCCGTCTGAGCAAACGTGATGTTGCCAATGGTTTGCGAGCTAACGGAATCGACAGCCAGTGCAATCTCGTTATTGAAGCCAATCGTTCCGGCTGTGCGGTCGTTGATAATAGAAACGACGTCAACGCGATTGCCATCATCCAGCAGCACGTCGCCGGCAGTTACGGATTCCTGTCGAATCGCCAGTTCATTGGCCGCAATGATGCCCAATGCAGACTGCACCACGTCATCATCCGCCAGAATACGAACGTCTCCATTGACAAAATCGATCTGCTGATTGATCGTCAAACTGCCATTCACATCCAGCAAAGCATCACCCAAAAGTGCTCCCTGAATTCCGTCAATACCAGCAAACGTGATGTTGCCACAAGTGGCTGCCGCTACGGAATCGATGGTCAGATCGTCGATATCCCGGTACACAGTCTGTCCTGAATCGGCAGCGTTGGATGTCGCCAGCACGTCAACGTCGTTGCCGTCATCCAGCACAATATCACCGCTGGAACCGAATTGATAAATGCCCAGCTCTGCCGCTGTGATGGTTCCTGCAGCCGATTGCGTAATGTCATTGCCGGCCTGCAGGTATGTGTAACCAGTGCCGCTGTTAATCGCAGAATTCAATGTCAGCGAATGCGTGGCCTGAACATAAATGAATACATCTGCATTTGTAGTTGAAACACCTGAGACCACCCCCACTGCGATATTGCCGATTGTCGTCGGCGCAACGGTGCCAACAATCAAATCGCCCGCTGAATTGATAGCCACCTTTCCTCCACCAACATTGCTCACGGCAATGGTGTTGATGAAATTGTTGTCATCCAGCAACACATTCGCTCCCGGCGAAAGCTGCAGCACGGCAAGCTCATCGGCGACAAAGGTTCCGTCGCCTGTTTGTTGAACATTACCATTGGCCATAATCCGCGTGTCCGCAGTACCAGAATTGACCTGCTGATTGATATCCAGTGTGCCTCCGGAATTCACCACAACATCACCGTTGCTGGTGTGTATTCCACTTGTTTCCGCAAAGTTTGCCTGATCCAGCGTTTGTGCCGTAACCGTGCCAATTATAAAATCGTCGACATTCTCAAACGCGACAACACCACCAACAGCCGTATTCTGAATCGCCACGGTGTTCACGTCATTGGCATCATCCAGCACGATATCGCCAGTTGCCGCCTCATTGCGAATGCCAAGTAAATCTGCCGTAATCGTGCCAGCCGCCACCTGGCTGATGGCACCTTTGCTAAGAATGCGAACGTTGCCAGTTCCGGCGTTCAGTGTTTGGCTAATCGTCAACGTCGTGCCAACATCCAGCAACACATCGTTGTTACCAGACGTCAGACCATGAACGCTGCCAACGGCATCAATGCTGATCGCGTCAAGATCTTTGTAAGTGACGGCACCAGTGTTATTACCCGCCAGCACCGCCACGTTGTTGTATGCATTAGTAAGTTCAAATGTGCCGGAACCGTTAAGCACAAGGCTTCCCGCAAGAATTTTTGAATTCGTTTGCGGCGTGGACGGCAGTCTTTGAGACACGACAGCCGACGCCGCTTGACTAATAGTAGCCACGCCGCTGCCCACATCGATGGCTGTCAGGTCACAATCCAGATCGACAAGTTCCAATGCCGCGGAATCATTGTTGATCGCTAAATCACCACTTGCCTCCCCATCAAACTCCTGCACAGTCAAGTTCAGAGTTTCGCCCTGCCCAGACTTGAACAGCAATCGCATGGCGTTGACATCGATTACACCAGTGCCACCCGCTGCAACATCAGCCGCTTCAATTCTAAGATCACCTGACACGGAAAGCGGTGTGGCAGACGATGGCAGTGTCAGAGTTCCCGTCGCTAACAGCGAAAGGTTGGCAGTGGTAATGGTTCCGCCGGACAAATCGAGATCGTTCGCACTTGTTAGAAACGCGCTGTCAGCCGTAAGGATCGTTACCTTGCCGCTGCCAGTTTCGTGAACGGCCACGTTTCGAGCCGCGACAATTTCAATTTCAGCAGATCGAACTTCCAGTGGATCTGCGGGCGTTGGTTTAAACACATCGGAAGAAGCGAACCCGATATCCAGCCCCGCTTCCAGACGCGTCACTCCCGACGACGCCTGAATGTTCAAGGCAGCTCCATTGTTATCGATGATGCTTCCGGAGGCGTAAATATCGACAGCGATTCCGGGTGTCGCCAAAATGTCGGCGGTGACCAGATCGATCAGGACATCGCCCACTGCTGCATCAACATTCACGCTGCCCGAGTATGCCGTCAGAGACGTTGCCAGGATGTCGCCGGCATCGGCCGACAGCGTCACGGAATCTGCAGCCACAACACTTGTCGCCGTAATCCCCCCACTCGTTGTGGACAGGTATATGCTATCACCCGTGGCTCCCCCGGCGGACACGGATATTGCGTCAATCAGTCCAGCTGCCTGCATGTTGATGCTGCCATCGGTGGTTGACGCCGTCAGCAGAACTCCGTCTGTCTCATTGATAAATATACTGCCGGCACCGTTATCCGTCGCCATCAATGTTGTGACAGCCGTATCAATCGCCGCCGTTCCGGACGCTCCAATTCCGTTTTGAGATTTTAGATTGGCAACTTCGGTAACAATGTTTTCAAAGCCCGTTCCATCACCCGCCAGGTTGTCTGTGATTGCCGCCGACGACGTCACCTGCACGCTGGAAGTCGCCACCAGTTGGCTTAGAGCAACATTGCGCCCCGTGTACAAAATCTCATCTGCACCGGTGACCGTGCCGCTGGCCATAAAAATATCGCCGGCCAATGAATTCAACACCACGGTTCCTGTCGCCCCCGTTGTGATGTTCGCATTCTGAACAACCGATGTCGCCACCAGTTCAAGATCACCGGTACTGGAACTTACAACGGCGTTCGTCGTCAGAGTTCCATCACTATTGACGTTCAGATCGCCAGCCCCATGGGCCGTTATCACGGAATCTGCCGTCAGGCTGCCGCCAGTGTTCAGATCGATACTTCCGTTGCCCGCCAGAGTACGAACCCCCGTGCCTGCGATCACCAGATCGTTGGCTTCGTTGACCACTACGTTTCCGCTGGTGGTATTGGTGGCCTGCAGTGAACCAATCTCTGTGTTGATATCCGCAGTTCCAGCGGCTCCAATGCCAGTCGCCGCCGTCAATGAAACAAAACCTGATGTTGCGATGTTTGCCGTTTCTGCTGCCGAATTGTCGATAACCGATCCCGCTGCACTCGAGTCACTGTCTGCGGTAATTGTGATGTTGCCGGACGTACTGGAAACTGACGCCAAACGAACGTTGCCCGTTGCCCCGTAGCCGATGGCCCCCAGAACACTGACGGTTGAAGTACCATCCGCCATTGTAATATCACCGCTATCCGCCGTAACGGATATCCGACCGGTGCTCGCGGTGCTGATGGTTGAATTCTGAGCCACCGCGTTGGCATAGACATCAATATCGCCAGTTCCCGATGAAACTGCCGCATTCTGCGTGAGCATGCCGTCATCTACATTCAACGTCACGTCGCCGGAACCATTCGCAGTGATGACAGCCGCTGAATTGACAACCAGGTTTCCGGCATCCACATCAACACGGATATTCCCGTTGCCTCCCGTTGTGGAAACCCCTGTGCCAGCAATCGAAAGCTCATCAAATTCGTGAATAACAATGTCACCACTGGTGGAATTCATGGCCTGAACAAAGGCGATATCCGTGTTGATATCCGCTGATCCCGTTGCTCCAATTCCGGTAGCTGCTGACAAAGTCACCATGCCTGTGTTTGTAAGATTTGCTGACTCCGCAACTGTGTTGTCGGTGATACTGCCAGCAGCTGCCGCGACACGGATGCCACCGACACCTGTTGTCAAAGCAGACAATCCAACATCTGTGGCAGCCGAAATACTGATATCGCCGGTTGTCGATTGCAAAGACGTGCCATCCGCCAGAGTGACTGAACCATTCGTCGCAGTCAGCTGCTGATTTCCATCAACCGTTGTTAACTCACTGGTGGCCAGCACCTGCACATTACCAACGGCCACGCCCGTGATCGCCCCGGCCGCGTCTGTACGGATATTCGCATTGATGACAAGATTTGTGCCCGCATTCAGATCAACGTTGCCGGTCGCATCCTCTGATGCGTCCCCACCGGTAATCGTCAACGCGGCGTTAATGGTCAGATGATCGTCGCTGCCACCATCGTTAGTAGATGTCAGGCTGATGCCGCTACCGTCGTTATTGGTGATCGCAGAATTCACAGTCAAAGGACTGGCGGCAGACAGCGTGATATTATCGAGCGTGGAATCCTGAACGTCGCTGCCGATGCCGCTGTTGTCCGTGATGGTGATTCCCGACAGGCTTCCCACGGTGCCCACCGTCAGCGAGCCGGTGTTCACAATGTGAATATCGCCCGAATCTGTTTCGGCGGCGATGGTGTGAGTGACTGCGGCGGCGGATGTTCGAGTTTCCAGAGCATCCGCGTCGTCGCCGATACCGGTCAGGGCACTCAGTGACGTGTTGACAGCAATGATGTCCATATGATCGTCGCCGGCATCCGTGATGGCACCGGAAATTGACTTGACGGAAACGGTGTTCGCGGTGCTAAGCTGCCCAATCGACACATTGCCGTCGGCCTCGACCGTGATGGTCGCGGTGCTGGCTGAGACCTGAGCTCCATTGGCCATGATGACCTGACCGCCATGGTTTCCGGCTTCGTTGTCGGCGGTAATTGTAATGGCTCCATCAACGGCCAGCACGTCTCCAAAGCTGCCCAATTCCACGTTTCCTGCCGCGGAGATCTGTATCGTCGACAGTGACAGAGTATTTCGAATCAGGCCGTTTATGATCGTAGCTGCCCCCGACGGCGCGTTGCCACTATCGCCGATGATGATGGCACCGTTGGACAGCACTTGATCAGATGTTCCGTTGGCATCGATCCTCACGCTGTCAACTGCGCCGGCTGTAGCAAAGATATCTGAGCCGCGAACGGCAACGCTGCCACCGATATCCAGCGGGCCTCCGCCGAGATACAACTGACCGGCGGCTGTAACGTGAACTCCACCATGCCCCCCCGTCGGCCCGGAACCGGCATCCGTCCCGGAATTGGTATCGGCCGTCACGATGATTTTCGCTCCGCCACCCGCAGTAACGGTATTGCTGATGATCACGTCTCGTTCAGCGTTCAGGATGATATCGCTGCCGCTGTTGATAGCTGCTGCGATTGTCAGGTCAACATCACCGCCCTGAATAGAAACGCTGCCCGCACCAACCTTGACCATGCCGTTGACAGTGGCTCCAGTGATGGACAGTGTCCCTCCAAGCCCCGAGTCACTGCTGACTGTGCCGTCGATCGTCAGACCATCAGCAGCGGTCAGCATGATGGCTCCACCGTTGACGAACGTGTCTCCACTGGTCACCGGACCGCTGAAGGTGACATCTCCACCACCTGTTTGATCGAATTTGATGCCGCCGTTGCCGGTTGTCAGCGAAGTAACCGTCGTCGCCGTTACCAGAACATTATCAATGTCGATATTGCCGACCGCGGTATCAGCGCTGATGCTGGAAGCGGCAGTTTGTATGGCCGTTGAACTGCCCAGGCCGATGCCGGTAGCCGCGTTCAGGCCGACGGTCGCTGCAGTGATAAGTCCCGATCCGTCGATGCTGCCGGTGTTCGAGGTAAAGGCGGCCGTTGTTGCGTCAACGGTGGTTGTACCTGTTAACGTCACGTCGCCGAAGCTGGTCAGAGTAAGACTGTTCCCGGTGTTGGCGTTCACCAGTTCCGTGGCGCTGTCTTCAGTGACACTGACAGCTCCGGCGGAATTGAACGTTAGACTGCCAAAGTTGGTGGCGTTGCCTGCGTCATCTCCCAGAGTGATAGCACTTCCTGTGAAGTCGGCATGACCGGTGATGGCCAGGTCGCCGTCGGTGCCGTCTGTGATGATGCCGGATGCCGACACCAGCAGGTTGTTACTGATGGTTGAGAGACCGGCGAACTGCACAGCGTTGATGTCATTCAGAGTCACGTCTTTGCCGGACACCACGGTAATGTCGCCGGCAAAATCGTTCGCGTTGTCCAGAGTGATATCATGTGTCGCACCGGCCGTCAGGCTGGTCGTGCCGGTGATGGCCAGAGTACCGGACGCTCCATCAGTGATGGTTCCGACTGTCGTTGCCACCAGATCCCCACCGACGACTGACGTGCCACCAAACTGCAGAGCATTAACGTCGTTCAGGGTCACGTGATTGCCGGACACAATGGTCACGTCGCCAACGAAGTTGTTGGAGTTGTCCAGAGTGATGTTGTTGGTCGAACCGGCCGTCAGACTGGTGGTGCCGGTGACAGCCAGAGTGCCCGCCCCGCCATCAGTGATCGTGCCGGAGGTGGTGACAACCAGGGCCTGACTGATGACTGAAGTGCCGCCGAACTGCAGATCGTTGATATCGTTCAGGGTCACATCTTTGCCGGAAACAATGGTCACATCGCCCACGAAGTTGTTGGCGTTGTCCAAAGTGATGTCATTCGCCGAACCAGCCGCAAGACTGGTTGTGCCGGACACTGCCAGAGTTGCCGAGGCTCCATCGGTGATGGTTCCGTCAGTCGTTGCCACCAGATGCCCGCTGATAACTGAAGTGCCACCGAACTGCAGATCGCTGATGTCGTTCAGTGTCACGTCTTTGCCGGATACCACGGTGACGTCGCCACCGAAGTCGTTGGCGTTATCCAGAATGATGTCGTTTCCCGCTCCTGCAGTCAGGCTGGTCGTGCCGTCAATTGTCAGAGTTCCGGTTGCTCCATCCGTAATTTGACCGGCAGCATTCAGAACAAGACTTCCGCCGGACAGAGCATCATCAATTGTGATCGCTCCAGCGGTTTCCGTCAGAGCCACCAGCCCCGTCCCGCCGCTGCCGCTGAAAGCGATTCCTGTAGCCTTGGTGTCTTCAAACAGAACGTTGCCGGTGCTGTTGGTGATATCCAGATTGCTGACGATGGTTTCCACAGCGTTGGCGCTGCCGATACCGCTGGCGGCTGTGATGTTCAGACTGGCAGCGTTCACGTCTGTTGCAATATTGGAATTGCCGACAACGGCTGTTCCGGCAGACAGAGTCACCACGCCCAGTACTCCAGCCCCTGAAGTCTGGACTCCCGTTGTGCCAGTTGCCTGTTCGAAGCGTAGTTCGTCAGCCGCCGTCAGCTCAATCGTCCCCGACCCATTGACGGATTCAGCAATCACCAAATCGTTGCCAGCAGCAACAACGCTGATTTCGATCGCTCCACCGACAGCAGAATTAGTGATTCCACTACCGACGCTTCCCAAAGTCAGCGAACCAGCATTACTGATCGCAATCGCGCCGCCAGTGGAATTCACAGCCGTCAGTTTGTCAACGACTGTATTCAGCGGCGATGCTGTTGAACCGATTCCATTGACGGCTTCCAGCATCAGCGAGTTCACAGTCAGGCTTCCCGAACCGGTGATCGCAGCGCCGGTCACCAGTTTCAGCACGGGAATCGGCGTCGTGTTGTCTGCCACGTTGATGGTCGAGCTGACATTGATGTCCCCGCTGTTGGTGTCGCCAATCATCACGGTGCCGGCTGTGATGGTGTTGAGCTCATTATCAGACACGCCAAGCGTACCCGCCGAATCAACGCCTCCGAGATCAATGTTCGCTCCATTGGTGTACTGTCGAATCGTGACACTGCTGCTGGCGGACGCGGCGACACTGGCTGTGGCATCGATCCTCAGGCTGTCGGTGGCTAGTGTGATGGTGCCGCCGTTGGTCGCCGTGGTGATGCTTGATGTATGCTGCAATGCAATGCCGGCACTAACCCCGGACCCTCCTGTGATTCCTGTAACTTGAACGTCACCTCCACCGGACGTGATTTTGCTAACGTTTCCGTACAGCACAACGCCGCCGTTTCCGTTACCACCACCATTGCCGCCAGTTCCAATCACTGTCACAGCAGCGTTGGTGCCCGACGTAATCGTTCCGCCAATGCCGACTGCCACGCCAATACTGTTGCCGCCCGAACTGCCTCCACCGATTCCGGTCACCGAAACAGCTCCACCGCTGGACGTAATCACCGAATTCGTCTGATACACGAACACCCCGTAATTGTTCGGCGCGGTCCCGCCAACACTTCCTCCGGTGCCAGCCACTACTACCATTCCGCTACCGCCGGCCGACACCAGCCCACCGAACGACACATCAACGCCGTGATTAAGCGTACTGGATCCTGCACCACCACCCGTTCCCGTCACCTGCACATTGCCGCCGGCGGATGTGATGGACCCGCCGCTTCCTGATACTAGAACTCCCACATTAGCGTTACCAGTTCCCGTCAGACTTCCGCCCTGACCAGTGACTGTTACAAGGCCGGTTGTGCCGCCGATAATATCGCCGGAAATCCGAACGCCCGATTGATAGCCCGCAGCATCATCTCCACCTTTACCAAGAACGGTAACCGTCCCTGTGCCGGCTGCCTGAACCAATCCGCCATTAACGTTGATCCCGATGAAGTTGCCGCTGGTAGAAATCGCCTGTTGGTTGGCACTCAGCAACAGGTTTCCATCCACGGTCGTCACGGACGAACCGCTGGCAAGAACAATGTTGCGTTCCGCCGTCAATGAAATCTCGCCGTTACCAGTTGCGGAAATGTCGGCGTTGGAATTCGCAAGGTCGATCGTGCCGACTGCGTTCGCCGTTAAGTCCATGCCTGCAGCCATAGTCACCGTGTTGTTCACGCTGATTCCAGCAGCAGAGTTCAGAGTCAGGTGCTGATTCCCGGTTGTGACCGAAGTTAGAGTAATTCCATCTGCATTTGTAATTACGGCGGTGGTCGCTCCGCTGATCACCAGCACATCACCGGCAGCATTGCCGAAAATCACGTCGCCGTCGGCGGTTAACGTCATTCCGTCCAGAGTTACGTTGGCATTGAACGTCGCTCCCCCGGCACCCAACGTAACATCTTCATGGAACCGAATTTCCCCCGCTGCGTTATCCTGAAACAGGCCACGCAGAGAAATTCCCCCACCGAGGATTCCGGTGAACGTGCGTGAACCTGCCCCCACCAACGTCAGTGATTCAGTATCTGCTGTTGTTCCGTCGACTCCACCACTGAAACTGATATCGCCGCTTCCACCAAGACTGGCATCCCCCGCCAGAGTGATCTCCCCGGCCAAAGCGGCTGCCGTCCCACTGCTATTGGAGATCGATCCAACGCCACTTGCGCCATTTCCGTTGATTGTTAATGCCTCAAAACCGATCGCGAAGCCGTTTAGATCCAACGTGCCTCCGTTGACAATGGTGCCTCCCGCAATCGCCCCCAAAGCAGCTGTGTGGCCCGCAGCAATAGTTCCTGCATCGATGGTTAGCGTGTTGTCAAACGCGTTCGCGCCGGAAAACGTTACCGTGCCGCTGCCGACCTTCACCAGAGTTCCGCTGCCGCTGATTACAGCCGCGACTTCGCGATTGTTGGCGTCACCGAAGGTCAATGACGAGGCTCCTTCCACTACGATCGAGGTCCCTGCCACCGCAGCCAGGTCGGCTATCACAACGGCTGCAGCGGCGTCCGGACCGGTGATTTCCAGAGTTTTCGTGCCTGAAAGACTAACCGTTTCGTTGTATGTACCATCGTTGACGATAATTGTACCGTTTGCCATCACAGCCGCTTCAGCCGCAGAGATCGTGCTGAATGCGTTCACACCAAAAATCGCCGATTGATCTCCAGCTGTGCCGTAATCGGCGTCGGCAATGACTGTTCCTGCCGACAGCGTCGACCACGAATCGTCATCGACATAGGCGGTCGCCGGGGTGCTGGCTTCAACCAGTACAACATCGTTTCCGTCACCGCTGGCGTAGAACAACGTGTAAGAGTTGCCATTGATGATGACAGCTGACGCTTCAGCATGACTTATGGCAGCAGCCGTTGTGCCTGATCCGTCGTTGGCAATCAACGTCAGCAGCAGATTGTCGCTTACAGTGCCGGATGTGCCGCTGAATGTCAGAGACGTGCCGGACAAATCGAGAGCACCATTCACAACCAGTTGATCGTAGTCCATACCTGCCGCGGCAGCAGGCGGATTGACTTCGAAGGTAAGAACCCCCGTTCCCGAATAATTGCCATTGATGGTCAGCACACCAGGACTGTTTCCTGGCGCAATGGTGGCGTTGTTGACAACGTTGCCCGTCACCGTGCCAACCCCGGTCATCGTGCCAGCATTCAGCGTAACATTGCCGGTAATCTGCCCATCAACATCCAGAGTGCCACCCGCCAGAACAAAGCTGCTGGCCACCGAACCGCCCGTCGAAACCTGCAGCGTTCCGGCGTTCACAGTGGTTCCGCCCGTGTAAGTGTTGGCCTGAGACAGCACAAGCGATCCCGATCCCGCTTTTGTCAGCCCGCCGGTTCCCGTGATGTCGGATCCTGCGGTCTGAGTGAAAGCCCCCGCAACCGTCACTGCGACATTGCCGGTCAGATCGCTGTTGGCGTCGCTGTTCAGCAAAGCCGTGGCCCCCAAAATAATATTTCCTGCACCTGAAATTGCGATTCCGCTGTTGGCCAGAATGCCGCCATCAATCGTCACCAGATTCGGTGCGGTTGTGCCGCCAACTGTTACGGAATCTGCGGCTGCGGCCACGCTGCCGGAAATATCTCCGTCCAGATCCACCTGATTGCCAGCATCGATGGCAACCAGCCCATCCGCTTCAATGGCACCAGTCAGTGAAACCGTATCAACGGCATCCAGATCGACGAATCCGGCGGCGGACAACGTGGCAGAAATGCCCAGGCTGCCAGCGGAAACCAATTCAACGTTGTTTCCGCTACTATCTCCACTCAGGCTCAGGTCGCCCGTTTCTGAAATACCCACGTCGCCAGTGCTGTGGAATTCCAACGAACCAAACTGCACGGAATCTCCCGCGGCGTCGCCCAGCAGGATGGAATCTGCCGTTAAATTGGCGTGCCCTGTTACATTCAGACTACCGCTGCTGTCAGTCAGATCGCCGGCAGAAGCCAGATTAAGCACGTCGGCAGAATTTGCCCCAGTCAGCTGGGTGGCACTGTCTTCCGATATTTCAACCTGACCAGCAGAAGTGAAGGACAGAGAACCAAAATTCGTGCTGTCTGTGGCTTGTTCACCCAAAGTCACGCTGCCAGTTGTATGGAAGTCGACATTGCCGGTTACGTCAATCACAGCCGTTGCAGAATCCGTAATGTTGCCGGAGCCCGCATCAATGTCTGCGTCGCCCGACAGCTTCAACCCCTTAAATTCAATTCCCCCATCGGCATCAACAAGATTTAGAGAAGCTGAATGATCGCCGTCAACAGAAACAGTGTCGAAGTCGTCAAGCCCGCCAGACAGGTTGATGTTGCCGCCATCGGTGACGTTAAGATTGGCGACCTGCAAACCAATCGCACTGCTGGTAACTCCGGCAAGAGCTCCCTCTGCAGCAGTGGCCGCGACGGAGGCATCGATGTTCAGTGTCGAAATCGGACCGGTGGTGGCCTGACTAAGAGTCTTCCCGGCCAGAGAAAACTCACCACTCACCAGCAACAGGTTTGTCGGATCCCACGTTCCATTCAGCAGCGTAAACGAACCCGTTCCGGCTGACAGATCACCATCGATCGTTAACGTGTCGTTCAGGCTGAAGTTGTCCAAAGTGATGGCACCGGCCAACACAGAAAACCCGGCGTCCAGTAGTTTGCGTTCTTCCAATCTGGTGACGCGCAGCTTCCCCGTCGACCGCGGCTGCACCAGCGCACGGCGATCTGATATGCGTTTCCGCAAACGATCTAAGAAGTTCTTGATAGACATAAACTCGTCTGCACCTTTCCGTGGGCAGTGAGCATCGACAGGTCCACATAATCCAGAAGGTCCGCACAATCGTGTTCATTATCATGCAGACACCGAAACGCATCGCTTCCCCCATCGGCAGAGACGACTTAACTTCGCTCGTTTACCATCCGGGAATGTGTGGCGTCGCAGCAATGAATTTTCGCCTTTCGAATTGAAGCGATTGTGCCTGCATTGCGGACTAAACGGATGAAGCCAGCAGATCTAACAATCATGCCAACCAAAACCCGATGAATGCCAATGCACACGCTATTTTCAGGGACGAACTCCATGCGCTGCTACAACTGCTTGCTCTGCCCAAAAATCTCCGTCGTTTTATGGCTCGCACTTCTGGTTCTGGTCTCGCCGGCTCACGGACAAACATCCAACATCCAAGCCAACAGAAGGGTTGCTGCATACATTGTCAGCGATTCGCCGGAAGTTGCCAACCGAGTTCTCCCCAGCAACGCCGCCGGTTTGAAGTTTGCCGAATTTTCTGAAGGAATTTCTATCGCAAAACACCGGTCAGCCAGATCCGCTGAGCGACATGCGAGCACCAGCCGACGACGTTCGACGGTGTACTCAAACCGACCTTCGACACTGACCTCGACACCTGGTTCCGCAACTTCAGACAGAAATCCTGCAAAACCAACACAAGTCGAACTTGCTCCTCCGGCTGTCCCGCCAGCCGCAAGCGTACTCGACAACAAGAGCTCAAACATTCACCCGCCAGCCGCCCCCCGAGCCGCCGATACAGACGCTGCTTACCTGGCCGGATTGACTCGCCCACTGCACAGCGTCAATCTTGCCGACGCCGCCACGGCTGAATCGCTGGCGGGTGAACAGCTTCGTCAGCCCACCGCGATTAACGATAACTTTCAGTTTAACGCTGGAACAATTCTGGACAGCAATCGCAGCCTGACAACTCCGTTGCCCTGGCGAGTATCTCAGCCAGTTTGGTACAACCCGCTGTACGTTGAAGACCCGAATCTGGAACGCTGCGGACAGCATCACGGAATCTTCACGGAACCTGTGTCTCTGGTGAAATTTTTCGGACGCATGCCCGTCGTTCCCTACATGGTCGCGTCCAACCCGCCGAATAGCTGCGTGCGTTCACTGGGAGACTGCCCAACCTGCCACAGCTTCGGCATCGACGCCTATCTGCCGCCGCTGGATGCAGAAGCCTCAGCCGTTCAAGCCGCCGCAACCGTTGGACTGATCTTTCTGATTCCCTAACAAGGGCTTCGCCCTTGACCCTATGGCATGGATAGCGGAAAAAGCGTGGATAGTTCGAATCGCCGAGCCGCTCCGTTGTCGCTACGACCAACATGCACGCATTGTGCGAGCATCATTCCCAGTAAGCCCTTGACGAGGCCCTGCCTCAGACCATTTGAGCTGACGCTTGGAAACGCCGCTAAGAAGCTGTCGATTTCGTCGGGAACAAGCCCCTGTCGGATTAGCCGCCGGGCGTTAGCCCCGGTTTTCAGCATGCTAAACCGGGGCTAACGCCCTGCGGCTGATTGAATCGACAGCCTGTATCGTCACCGGTTACGATATCATAGCAATCAAGAGTCCCAAGCGACGACAGCCCTTTGCCGATGACCACAGTCACCGGTTGCTGACGCATAACAATAAACAGCCCCGGAGAGGCGACGGCGATTCACCAGAAAGATTCTACCATCGCCCCTCTGGGACTTTTTGTTGTTGAAGACATCAAACCGGTGGTTGCACAACCGGCAGGAAGCTGTCGTCCCACCCAGACTCAATCGCCCCCAGACTCAATCGCATCAGCCACGTTGCCCCGATTGCTGTCCACCGCCGGCTTGCTCGGAACCATTGAAGCATCGCCGTCCAAGACTCTAACCTGTTCAACCCGACGGGCACTTTCAGCGGCCTTCCAGCTTCTTCAAAATCGGCACCATCGCATCCAGTTCCGTATAGAACATCGCGCTGGCGTCGATTCCGCGTTCGTCCAGAAACTGAATGCGCTGCTGCACGCTGGGGCGATTGGAAACCCATGGCAGCACAACGCACCACACCACAGCCACAGCCGTTGAGGCCAGAGTCAAAGCCAGTCGAGATCGATTCTTCTCCGCCACGGTAGCCTGCCTACTTTTTAAACAGTACACCAAACATCAGATAGGCCATTGCCAGAGTCAAAATCAGATTTAATGTTTGACCGCAAAGATACAGCACCAACGGCTTGCCGCCCTTCAGATAAGGCAACAGCTCGCTGAATTTTGTTTCCAACCCAATGCTGACAAAGGCCAGGCAAAACAACCAGCCTCGAATGTTTTTCGTCGAACCTGAGGTCATCGCTTCAACAAGTTCCGGACCACCGGCCATCATGGAATGCATCAACGAAAACACGATCGACACACCGAAAAAGCCCAGCACGAATCGAGGAAATCGCTTCCAGATTTCAGAAACACCAGGGCGAGCGCCTTCCGGATCCTTCTCAACGCTGGTCACCCAATATGTGGCAATTCCGAATGAAGCGACACCGATCAGAATGTTCTGAATCATCTTTACCGCCGCCGCCACTTCCAATGCTCGCTGCCCCAAAACCGCTCCTGCGGCTGCAACCGCTCCTGTGGCATCAATAGTGCCACCCAGCCAGGCACCGCCCACAACTTCATCCATACCAACAGCTTTAATAATAGCCGGCATCACGATCATCATGATGACGGTAAACGACAACGACATGCCAATCGCCAGCGATAGTTCTTCTTTCTTGGCTTTGCACGCTGCCGCCGCTGCAATGGCCGCTGAAACTCCACACACCGACATGTCTGCGGAAATCACCATGTTCAAAGAACGAGATTCCATCTTCAGCACTTTTTGGCCAAAGATGTAAGTGCTGATTAACACAGTGGGAGTCACAACCCAGGCGACAAAGATTCCGGGAAGACCAAGTTCCATCAGCCGAGACATCAGCACTTCAGCGCCTAATAAAACAAGCCCCGTCTTGATGAAAAATTCCGTCGTTACCGCTGGGCGCACCCAACCAGGAGTTCCCACCGTATTGGATATAATCAGCCCCACCATCAGCGCCCACAAAGCGTATTCCAGGTTGTACGCTTTCACGACGCTGTGAGCCGCCAGGGTGTACGACAAAGTTGCCAACAGAAACACGCCTGTGAACGCCTTCAAAAACTTGACGCCGCTTCCCGCACCGTCTCGAAAACGCACTGCCAAACTTAACAGCAAAGCCAGCACAGCAAACGTACCCAAAGTACCTGCCAGCGGGCTGTAACTTGTGGCCCCCGACTTGTCTGTGGTCACAAAAGAATCAATCGGGCTTTGCTGCCACTTACCCGGCTTAGACATCCACGCCTTCAGCGGGTTATGAGTCACAAATGTCGGAACATCGTCCACAACTTTTTGTTCTAAATTCGCCCACACAAGAGCCAGAGAAACCAGCAGCACCACAAATGCACAGCCCATGGCCAGCCAGTCGTCAGAAATGCGCTTCTTCACTGGTACAACTTCAACAGCTTCCATTTTTTTCATTCTTTCAGGTGCTACCGAATTTCTGGTCAACCGTTGCCACAACCGATTCAGAATTCGATCGTAGAGTCAGGTTTAAAACAACCAACAATCGAACGGCAGATTTTAAGCCCGTGTTTTCAGGGCCGTATTAATGGGGGAGAAAAGGCGGGAATCACGATAATTACAACACTGAAGCTCCTGACAAGAGCTTCGCCCCTGCCCCCATGGCGTGGTATCGGAAAAGACATAGAAAGCCCCAATCGCCGAACTGCTCCGTTGCCGCCACGAGAATCATGCGCGCACCGTGCCCGCATCTTTTTCAGCAAGACTCTAACGAGGCCGTGCCTCAGACCATTCGAACTGACGCTCGGAAGCGCGACTACGTCGCTCTGAAAACTTCACTCAATGTGAACAAATTCGCTTCAACAAGAATCTAACTGGACAGCGACAGGCTCAATGAAAGGTCGGTATTTCTACGCCCCACATCAGCCGCAGGGCGTTAGCCCCGGTTAGTGCGGATCACGGAAAAAACCGGGGCTAACGCCCTGCGGCTCATTCAGACTGGCGTTGTCCAGCTAAGACAGCAACGAAAAATGTTCCGTAAGTCTTCACTGTAAGCGACGTAGGTTTAATGGAAAATGCTCAAGTAAACCAGCGTTTACGTCTTCCAGAAGGTCGCCGCTGGCCAAACAAATGGCGGAAGCAGACTTCTCCGTCGCAGAAATGGTCGCAAAACAGATTTAAGCCCGGGATCAACTACACTTCGTTCCCGACCTACCTTCAGCTCGTACGGCAGTTCCTGAATCGACTTAGCCGGGCGGCAAGCCACGGGCTAAGCCAGGCCAATTGCAGACCAAAGTCCGGGCTGTTGGGGCTCCCAAACGGGAATCAAAAAGACTGAGACGGTAAATGCCTTGCGGAGCCTTTACACAAGCATGTTTTGCTGTAGAATCCCCGCCCGCAACGCCGAACAAAGTCAAAGTTCAGCGTGTCGAAGCTTTGCTTTAGTTGACATAGAATAAAATGGCCAAACGCCATTTTCTTCCATGAAGATTCAACTTTTAGGTTTCCAAATGGCGAAACCACAACAAATCAAGCATCGAATGACGGCGTAAGTCGTTACCGTAAAACAACTTAAATCACGGCGGTGTAGCTCAGTTGGTTAGAGCAGCGGAATCATAATCCGCGTGTCGGGGGTTCGAATCCCTCCACCGCTATTTCTGGAAGCCTCGGGAAATGCAACGTTTTCCGAGGCTTTTTTATTTTGGCTATGGCAAGCCTGCGCTTTTGACCACAACCGCACGCAGCCAAAGCACAAACCCGGCTCCCAAGCGCCCCCGGGGCCCGACAACTGTGCTCTCTGTGGTCAAAACTGAGTTGGTGTTAGACAAACATCTGCTGCAGCAGGCTGGCAGTTGAGTTGCTGTGGAACTCGCAAACTTGAATCCACGAAAAAACGCGTGCCGGGCTGATGACCAGGCACGCGTTTGGAATGTTCGACGATGGGCGAATAATCGGCATTGTTGATTGAGCGGACAATTGCCTCTCAATTTTACGGCCGCGTCTTAAAACATCAAAGCTGAAATCCGTTGATAGACTGTCCGGAATTCAGTCGCTTGTGGATCGAATACTGGAGTGCGGGACTTCAGCGGCTTCAGTATCAAGCCATCTCAAAACACTATTCGCTGGCGTTGTCTCGGCTTAAGGCCATATACGTAGCGACACCACCAAGTGCCAAAATGCCGACGCCATATTTGGCTTCCGTTGACATATGGTGCACTGGCTGGCAGTTATTGCACTGATTGGGAGGGCATTCGCTTCGCTTGAACCAGTTTCCTCGAACCTGAGGCGACGCATCATCAACCAAAGCGATTGATGTCACAGACTTTGGTGGAGCAGTTCCGTTCCGCCAGACTCGGCAGGCATACATCTGGTCTGCGATGAAAATTGTACAGGTGCCGCCCTGCAAATTGGCAACGGTCAGACGTCCGGCTTCGTCGGCGATGCCTGCAACTTCAGCACTTCCACAGCGAATTCTTACCACGCTGGCTGAAACGGGATTGCCTTCTTTGTCGACAACAATCAGTTTCAGTTCGCCTTGCGCATTCAATTCGACGTTCCGCAGCACAGGTTTTTGCACGGTCGCTGCCGCTGGGGAGTCCTGAGCCTGCAGGCATGAGCTCATCAGCGAACTGGGAAACGCCAATGCCAGGCACAGTAGCACTCGAATTTTCATGTGAAGAATCCCTTCGAATCACACTAACTGTATAACTGAATTCAG
>CALFSX010000052.1 GCA_937916515.1 uncultured Planctomycetaceae bacterium
GAGCGCTGCACTTTTCGCCCGCCAAGCGCCACACTTTCCCGCCGCCGTTTACAAATATTGCCGGATACCAACAGGAAGTCGGCCCACAAGGTAATAAACTGGTCTGACCATTCATTTTCTTGTTTGCGTATTGGTGCAAGTAGTTTTCGGGTCGCTTCTATGTCTCGATCCTGCAAAGTCAGGCTTGCATTTGCAAGTCGAGTTGTTGTGTCGCAGTCTTTTAGCAGCCCTTTTCTGATCGATTGTGTTTCGGATTCGAATTTTACTTCGGCATTTCCCAGCATGGGCATCGTAAGCAGGTCGATACCACCGGTCTTGAGCAGGGGGAGCCAGGTTTTTCTGGCTTCAAATGTTCTTCCTGACGCAAACAGCAATCTTCCAAGCCACAGACGATGTTGAGTGTCCTGGGGGGCGATTGCAACCGCTTGTCGAAGGCAGGTTTCAGCAAATTCCAACCGACCATCGAAAAACGCCAGTTGCCCGGCAGCCAGTAATTCTGAGCCGGCAGAAGTTTGGTTCGACTGAAGGTTACTTTTCTGCCCCACTGCGCCGGACAGATTGTTGGGAGTTGCTTTATTGCGTTGGTGGTTCGGGGCGTTTCGCAGTACAAGCCACATGGTAAATGCAGAACAGGAAATAACCAGCAATGGGATCATCCACCTGGTGGTCGCTAGTGACTGTTTTTTGGCGTCCTTCATGGGCTTATTCAGGCAAGGCAAACTGAAGTGGTTTCAGGCTGGTAAGAGAGTCCTTACCTTCAGTTATTTCATAGGCGCGATTGGCTGCGATTCTTGTGAAAGCCTGCTTTGTGTCTGATGTGGGCCAATAAACTTCGACGCGTTGAATGTTTGAAGCTGTGCCAAGTCCGATCGTCTGACGCAATGGATTAGCTCCGAAACTGCTTCCAGATGTAACTTCCTTCCGTATGGTTCTGGGCTTTCCATCTTCCGACACTGTGATCGCGATTTTTGCGCCAATCGCACATCTGTTTGAAATGATTCCTTTAAGATTCAGTGTTATGAAATTATTGCCGAATCCGGGGTTGGCGAATAACGCATCGCTGAACTTGTCACCCGCGTAGGCACCGCCAAGTTGCACGTAGACGTCCTGGTCACCGTCGTTGTCGATGTCAGCAAAAGACACCGCGTGTCCTTTTTGCAGGTGGCCGAATCCTCCCGCCATCGTCACGTTGGTGAAAGACTGGCCGGCGTTGTTTCTGAACATCACGTTAGGGCGAATTTCTGAGAAGGCCACGTTGCCAGTTGCCAGATAGAAGTCCAGAAAACCATCGTTGTCGAGGTCGCCAAAGTTGGCTCCCATGGGTTCAGCGGGGTAGTCCAGTTTCTTCTCAGCAGCGACATCCTGGAATTTTCCATCCCCCATATTCCGATAGAGTTTCATCAGGTGAAATCGAATATTCGTGTTAAGTACTCCCACGGGGCCTGAATTGCAGCCCACGAAAATGTCAGTGAGGCCATCGTTATCGAAGTCGAAAAACCACGTCGCAAAGCTGCTGGGCGGATCCAGAACGCCTGCTTCTGCGGCGACGTCCGTAAATGTTCCGTCGCGATTGTTTCGGTACAGGCGATTGTCTCCAATTTGAGATAGAAACAGGTCTGGGTAGCGGTCATTGTTGTAGTCTCCCCAAACCGCTCCCATTGAAAAATCGATGTCGTCGATTCCGGCCTGACTTGCGACTTCAGTAAAGCCGTCTGCACCATCGTTGCGAAACAACTGGCACGGAGCGATTAGTTCTTCTGTCGTATCACTTCCCATTCGGAGCCCGAGCGTCGAGGATTCGTTGCCCACGTACAGGTCGAGATCGCCATCGTTGTCGAAGTCGGCCCATGCTGCAGTTTTTGATGGGGCGAATGGTTCTGCCAGTCCAAGTTCGAATGTGACATCGGTGAACTTGAGATTGCCGTCGTTTCGTAGTAACGAATTCGGGTGCAAGCCGAATTTTCGAAGCCACGCCCCTCGCACGATGAATATGTCCAGGTCGCCATCGTTGTCAAAGTCTGCTTGATTCAGGTGAAGTCCGCCGTAAAAACCAGTCAGGCCGGACTCTTCGGTGACGTCCGTAAACGTGCCATCCGCATTGTTGCGAATGACCTTGGTTTGCCCCTTCACGTCCCACGTGCAGGTGATTATGTCAAGGTCCAGATCTCCGTCCAGATCGTCAATAACGACTCCACCGCAGAGGTTGAATGTGTCCAGTCCCAGTTCGGGATATACGTTGCGAAATTTTGGGAAATCTACAGTAGACTTGAAGAACTCCACGGGTATACGAAATTCTTCCGGGACCGCGTCGGGATACTCGCCCAGTATCATGCAGGCGATATTCAATAACCAGCGTGCGCTTTCGTGTGTTTCCAGTCGTTCGCTTTCGGCAACCGCATTTGTCGTTGAGCTCAACACTTCTTTCAGGTGGTCAATAGCGTGCCGAGCCCCTGTTGGGTTTTGATGAATTCCGGACCCCTGTATTGGAACGATGCAGCTGTCTTGTGTATTTCTCTGGCAGCAGTTTTGGGTTTCAGCAAGTCGAAGATAGGCCAGGGCCAGATGATAATGTGTCAGCGTCTTGACCTTATCGGGGTCTGACGTGGTCGGGACGGTTGCCAGAGCCTGGGTAAGGTGTGCGATTGCTTCCGTCTCGTTGCCGAGCCGAAGTTCTTTGACGCCGAGGTCCAGGAAGAATTTCCATTTCCTGTCGGGTTCAAGACGCTGCGTATAGCTGGGCAGGCTCATTAGGCCCCTTAGCTCATTAACGATTACTTCTCCTGTGAAAATGTTCTCCCGGTCGGCGGAGTCTGCGATTCTTGCGAGTTCTTCCCGCATTTTCTCGTGTCCCGATTCCGTTGCTTCTGCATCTTGGGGAGAGCTCGGCGGCTGATGACTGCAGCCTAAGAGCGACGATGCCAGAAACAGCAGCCAGGCGATCTCTTTAAAGTGTTGTTGCTTATTGTTCATGAATTGCTGCAACATCGTAGGAAGGTTCGCCTTCTATTTCTGTCGTTTATCGCTGCCGTAGCTTTAAGTCTGGCATTCATACCTTACCGTTGCGACAGTGTGATTGTCGATGGGTGCACGGACGACGATTGTTTCTGCTTCAGATCATTGATGTCTTCAGTTCAATTCAATTCAACTCAGTTTGCTGTTTCTTGAAGTGTCTTGAAGCCCCGAGGCCGACGTGGGCGGTTTTGTTAAGGGCAGTTGAATGCTTGTCGATCGCCTTCTCTGATGACTAATCGAGTGTTGACGTTGACGCCTGTAAATGTTTGAATTTTTCCGTTGGGCCAGTACACGGTCAAGTTCTGAATTTTTTCTGTTGGCTGAAGTCCGAACCTAAGTTGTTTTTGGTTTGAACACTGATATCCATCGCCGGCGGTAACAAGCATCAGGTGTTTGCGAAGGTCTGTCGTCAAAACCACGCGGCTTCCGACGGCATTTCTTGAACTTGTTCTCCCGTGCAGCGTGATGTTTAACCATGCGCAAGTTGTGTTGGATGTGTTTTCCAGCAGCGTTGTTTTGTTTCCAATTTGTCCAATCGCTACTTCGGGCAGGCCATCACGATTCCAGTCGATGACAGCCATGCTGCGACCAATTGACGGCCTTTTGAAATAGGCTCCCAGGATACTTCCGTCGAGTTGTTTAAACGTAGTTCCGCAGATGTTCCGATAAAACGATGGAAGCATTCGCTGTTCAGGGGCATCAATTGGATGGCTGTTAATATGCCCATTTGCGATCATGACATCAGGCCATCCATCCAGGTCAGCGTCTATCGCCTGAGCGCCAAATCCCAATGTCTGCAGGCTACTTTCGTAAACTCCAAACGCCTGGCTCTGGTCCACATAGTGTTCATTTTCCACCTGAATATAGAGGGCGTTTGATTCTGACACGAAGTTGGTGATCAGAAAATCATTTTTCAGGTCCCCATTGAAATCGGCTGTCGCGATTCCCATGCTCGCTTGTGCCCGACCATTCCTATCAAAAGCTGTTCCGCTGATGATAGCGTTTTCCGTATAAGTGAAGGATGAGTCCTGATTCGCAGTGGTTGATGAGTCAGGGGTAAAGTAGAAGTTTGCACGACCGTCGTTGGCAACGAATATTCTGGTTTGTTGATCGCTGCTGAATGCGCCTACTAGGATCGCCAGTCCAGTCCAGTGCCGAGCGGCGCGGAAAATCCTGTTGATTTGGTGCTGTCTGTAAACGTCCCATCGCCCACGCCCTGCCACAGAAAATCGGGCGGAGAATCAAATTCCAATGGGCTGCAAGTGCCGGCGGTACCGTTGGCTGGACACGTCAGTGTTAGTATGTTGTCGCCATCGACATATGTGACGTCATACAGATCTGGAATCGAATCGCCTGTAATGTCTGCAATTGCACAGCTTGTCGTCCAGTAGCGGTGGTTTACGTTTGAGTAACGGGTTTGATTAAAGAAAGTTCCATCTCCATTGTTGAGGTAGATCTGATTTCCGTCGATATTGGCAACGTACAGGTCTGGGAATCCGTCGTTGTTGATGTCTCCAGCGGCAACGCCCTGTCCAAAGAAATCGTCGTGAATTGAGGCCAGTTCTGCGACTTCGGCGAATTGCTTTCCCTGGTAATTGCGGTATAGCTGATCGAAGTGTGTTTGTTGGACCTGGAACGGAGGCGATTTACCCGCTTGGCTGAGATAAAGATCTGGCCAGTCATCCAGATCAAAATCCAAAGTGGCAATTCCACCACCTGTGATTTCGAAAATTCGCCCAGTCGGCTTATCGTCCACGGCTCCAAAATGAAATTGATGGTTGATTCCCATTGTTTTCGTCGAGTCGTTGAATGAGATGTTGGTTGACAGCGGGGCTTTGTTCCTTGAGTTTCGCTGAGAGGCGTCTGGCTGCTCTATCTGTGACTTCCATTCGCTGATCGCAAATTTGAGTTCTTTGGTTGCCAGAAATGCTGGTCGGGTCCAGGGTGTTTCAGAAGTGATTTGGCCTCCGATCTGATCATACAGGTGTTGTCGGCGAGCAGTGATGTCGTCGTCAGAGGTCGCCATGTTTAGCCAGCAGATTGCCTCGAGGTAACGCCCTGTTAATTCCAGAGAGTTGGTGATTTCATGAAGCAGATCCTGGTCCGGAGTGGGGTATTGTCTGGCCAGGATTGCAGATAGTTTTATGATTGTTCTAAGGTGTTCGGCCCGAAGCAAAAACTTCTCTGCTTCGTCGCCTTTTCCCAGTCGTGTAAGCGTTTGGCCAAGTTGGTAATTGGCTGCCGCGTGGTTGGGGTGCATTTCCAAAGCTTGCAGGAAGCACGAAGCAGCTTCGAGAAGTTTGCCACTTTGCATACACCACTCTGCGCGAATCAGCCAGGTTTCGGGAAATTCATCGGCCTGCTGCGGAAGTGAATTGTCCCAGTTTTCTATCAAGTCAGAGTCGCCTCGATTTAATAGTAGTCTTCCATATCGCACTTTAGCTTCCAGCAGACTTTCATCTGCGGCAATACAACGTTGCAGAAGTTTTTCGCAAAGATCAGGAGTTTGCTCCAACGCCATCATTGAACAGGCCACTGCCAGCAGGTCGTATGGGTCTTTACTGTTCGCCAACTTTACCCGATCTATATTTCCCAGAACGGTCGTCGAGTCAGGGGCTGCCAGCAGCCTGAGGTCCTGAATGTCGTATGAAGTTGCTCGCAACAACGCTAGAAGATGCGGAATCGATTCCCACCGGCGCCCATGTCTCGAATACGAAGATGACAATAGTTTGTGTGCTGCTATGCAGTCAGGGGCGATCTGAAGTGCTCTGTGCAGATGTTCTTCTGCAAGTCGATCTTTGTGAAGGTGTCGATACAGGGTCGCCGTAAGGATTCTGGCGTCTAGCCCATACATTGCGTCTGAATCGGGTATTAACAGGCAGTGCCTTAGAGATCTTTCAGCATCGCCCAACTGGGCAGCTGCGTCGGCTGCAAACATTCGGCCGTCCGAACGCTGGCTCTCAAGCTGCAGACCGATTTCTGCAAGTTCAAGAGCTGCCTTGAAGTCCTGCCGCTTCATGGCTTTTTCGGCATTTTTTAGAATCGTCGTCGCCGATTGTTG
>CALFSX010000053.1 GCA_937916515.1 uncultured Planctomycetaceae bacterium
AACACGTCGCCTTTTTCAACTGCCCATCAAACACAACTTTCTACAGTAACTCCATTCGTAAGCGTATGAGAAATAAAGTAGTCGTTCCGTTCCGGCGTAACTCTGGCGGCCTGAGCAACCGTCACTTCTGCACGCATCAAAAAAGAAAACAGGACAACAACACACATCGCAATGCGGGAACGTCGTCTGTCCTGTTTTGATTTTAAGTGTGCTGCATCCATGCCGCTGTTTGATCTACTTATCAAATACTAGTTTGCTGTAATTGTACCCGTTACCTGAACGGTGTAGTTTCCGAATGGCAGCAACGAATAGTCGTTGTCGACAAACGTCATTGAAAGCCCCAATGTGGCGTTTCCGGGGCCAGCTGATGTGGCCTGAACCTGACCGTTGCGGTCAGCACTTGCATAGTCGCTGGTGTAGGAAGTCAGTGCAGGTGTCACTGACCATACGTTTGCTCCCAGTGCCGTTGTGTCCGTTGACACAATAGAAACTTCCATTGTCAGGTCTCGTTCGACAGCCCCGTTTTCAAACACGGCTGTTGTTGTGAAGTCAACAGTTGCACCTGCACCGTTGTTGCAGGTCACTGTCCAATCAGAAACTCCAAAACCCTGATTGGAATCCGTTGTATCGTGCGGAATTGTCAGGTCTCCCGGAGCGGAGATTGTCAGTGAAGACGCAACCTCGACGGTGAAGTTTTGAGTCGCTTGCCCGAATGCGTTGTGCCCGCATGCCACTGCCACAACTGCAGAAAGGACCTTCGTTAAATCTTTGATGCTTAATTTCATGGTGTGAAAACCCCCAGAGTGGCTCGAACTCGAGCGCACGGCGTTAAATGGTCTATTCGGAAAAACCCCCATTTCCGAATCAGTCGTAATTGGCACAAATTTCCGGACCGGATCAAGCAGGAGTACCCTTAAAGTCAACGAAGTCACATTCAACTTATGCTTGTTGCCTAAAGACAACAGTTGATGCATTCCGTAAACCTTTGCGCTATAAGGGCTTAACTCCCGTGCCAAAACAAAACTACTTCACGAAATCAATGAGTCAAATCCCTACCGGGCAATTACCCACATTTATCAGGCCTCTCGGCACGAATTGCGCACGTCAGATAAGCGGCGGCAGAAGATTCTGATCTAACGGTTTACGATTTGGCTCAGCAAATGCCTAAAGCACCAGCAGATCCCGCTGGTAACGCTTTAAGGTGAGCTCGTGGCAAATAACAGTCTATTCTCGTTGATCGTAGTGGCCGCCTTCACAACCGACGGAATGGCGTTCGAAGACCGCCCAACCACTCAAACGTTCAGCGTGAACGTACCACCAAAGGCCGCATTTTCTCAAACCGAAACGCAGGATGGCTTGCAAATCGTCGTGAACAGCACGGTTGATATGTGGCTTCAAATTGATGAAGTCACGGCAAACGCGGATCTTTCACGGCATCGTCCGACGCCTGAACTACGCACGGGAAATGCAATCATTCTCTGCAAGCAGCCAGAAACTGTACATATTCGCCAAAGAGCTGAATCGGCCGACACTGTGATCGTTCTGACGTTTACGTCGTTGGACTAAACCATCGTCAGCACAAGATCATTCCCCAAAACATGCCTGGATGCAACGGCGCAAAAAAGAAAGCCGCACTGTTAAACAATGCGGCTTTCGTGATCTCTTTTTGTCGTATGTAACCAATTGATCCGCGACGGATCAGATGTTTCCACTAAACGCCTTGAAGTACCACCAGCGACACCTCATCCAAGCGAGCACTATTCCAAAGCCTTGATGGCTTCGGGCAGTGCTTTATCGACAATCCCCAAGACGCCACGCCCTTCGCTCAGGCGATCACTGACATCATAATTCGTGGATTCGTTGTCAATCTTCCAGAACACTTCCATCTGTTCCCGACTGACTTTCGCCAGAGGTCGAATAAGACGAAAGCCAACGCCACGCGCTGGATCAGTCGTGAACCACCACGGGCTTTTGGGCAGGTTCGGGTCGTATTCTTTCCATGCTTCGGAATCTGAACCAAGTCGTGACGCGGAACGACATTGCTCCGCAGGAAACTCCCAACTGCCGCCTCGGACAATGCGAGGATCAAGTTCTTTAGACGTCACCCAATCTTTTGTTCCGTCAACAACGCCATCCGTTGCGGAATAAGGTTCGAGCGTATCAAGCACCCATTCAGCAGCGTTGCCGTGCATATCGAACAAGCCCCATGGATTGGGCATTTTCTGGCCAACCTTTTGAGTACCAATGTCGCTGGCGTTTCCTGCAAACCAGGCATAATCTGAAAGCTGAGCCGGGTCGTCGCCATAAAAGTACGCCGTCTTCGATCCAGCTCGACAGGCGTATTCCCACTCAGCTTCCGTTGGCAGTCTAAATTGAGACTCAGTAATTGCGGACAACCACTTACTGTATTGCTTGGCTGAATACTGAGTAATCGTTACCGCTGGCTGATCTTTATCTTCGCCGTATTCGAACGTAAATTCTGGTTCGTATAACATTGTGGGAGCGGTGATCGCATCAATCTTGTTTTCGTCGGTAACGGTGCGAAGACCTTGCTGCTCGAAGGCCTTGAAAGAACTATACAGCGACATAAATCGCTTGTACTCGCCCCACGTGACTTCATGACGTGCCATCCAAAATGGCTGCACGGACACTCTTCTCTGCGGCCCTTCAGTTTCTTCTCGCAAAGCTTCACTGTCTGGGCTACCCATCAGGAATTCGCCGCCGGGAACCGGTTCCATCCAGAAGCTGACGTCCGAGCCCGGAATTGTGATTTTGTAAGGCACCATAAAGCCAGATTCGATTTCCACAAATCGACCTTCGTCCGGCCTGGATTTGGAAATCCCCGGAACATCTTCTGCGACAACCGCAGTCATCAGAAGGGCACAAATAACACTCAAGGAAAATAATCGTTGCATTGAAACGCTCAGCAGGCAGGTCGAAAAATTCATCCAACGGACCAACATTCAGCTCCGAAAACCGACTCAGAACCTGTAATTCACCAGAAACTCCCACCTCTGCCGTAGCGGGTGTACTGATAGAATTCAACGCGGCAACCCTTCTTAGTGGCAGCCGCAATATTGGTCCACACACATTGTTGCCACAATTCCAACGAAGAACAACTTTGATCTGTTATTGCTGGCAAAACGATGGCAAGCACGGGCAAAGCAACGTCACAGATTACTGAATCAGTGCAACAAATCATTAACCCTGAAATCCAAAGCCAGCCTAAAAAGCAGGCCAGCAATATTACCGCGATAGGCTGACAAAGCAGTCATACACTGTTTTGTTGTGCGTTTTGTGTCAGAATCTGCACCAAGACGTGTTTAGTGTTGTAGACACCATTTCTCCGGGAGTTACTGTCAAATGTTGTGTTCAGAGAAGTTGTTTCAGGCGACGATTTCGG
>CALFSX010000054.1 GCA_937916515.1 uncultured Planctomycetaceae bacterium
CTCGCCGAGTGCGCGAGTGAGCCGGGACACCCGGCGGGCGATGGCGTAGGGACGACCGGATATGTTGAAGTGCCCACGTCTCGCCGAATGCGCGAGTCAGCCGGAACGCCCCGGCGGACGGTGGCGTGGGGACGACGGGATATGTTGAAGCAAACGTCTCGCCGAGTGCGCGAGTCAGCCGGGACGCCCCGGCGGGCGATGGCGGCCGGGACGACGGGATATGTTGAAGCAAGCGTCTCGCCGAGCATGGCTAAAGTCTGGCACGAGCGGCCAACTGCAGCAAAAACGCCTCGGAGAGGCGAGAGCGTTTAGCCGTGGGTGACACCCCACGGAACAATGCCCAATCTTTATAACTAAAAAAGGTGAGCGAGTGGCGGCTCTGCCGCCACTCGCTCACACGTGGAATCGTTGCAAACCCTACGGCTTTGAAGACATGACGGGCACTGCAGGCGCCAGGTTGGCAATGTTGTCTTTCAGCAGCTGACTGTCGGCTTTTGAATAGACGTTGGCCAGCGACGTCAACACAAATTCTCGGTACGCCAAATTGCCCTCAATGATGTCGCTAATTTGATTGTAGATCAGGTCGTTTGGATCCCAAAGAACAATGAACACCCGTGCCCGCTCATCTCCATCATCCTCAAAAAAGAACCAAGCGAGCGTTTCGCTGCTTTGAGGTCTGCCCTGGTTAATGAGGTCAGCCACGCCAATAACCAACACCGGATCCACAATTGGTGAAAAGGGAGTCCCCGGGTTTCCGCCTTGACGGTGTCGCTCGTTATAGACGGCTTCCGACGACATACTGAACAGCCAGTTTTCCAGTACCTCTGCGGACTCGATTTGTCCCAGCGACATGAGTATTTTCAAAGCCTGCACCGGAGCTTCTTCAAGCAGGCCGAACAGTCGCCGGCGTTCCTGTGCAACCCAACGATCGTCAGCCTTGTTCTCGATCATGGTTGTTAGCAACTGTAGCTTTTTCTGCACCGTGGCACTCGCCGGGACAGCATCCAGAATCTCCTCCGGCAGCGAACCATTCAACCGAAAGGCCAGCCCCAGCAGAGCAGACGACTGCGCGGCTGCGATAACGTCTCCGTCAAGGTTCGCGTCCTGCGTGTCGGATGCCGCGATTAGAAACTCGTGAAGGTGCTTGCCCAGCTCACAGAACTTCAAACTGCTGTCCGACGTGTTCGATTGCACCAACGGTTGAATGGACATCATCTGGTTTACCGTGTTTGCCGTCCATTCATCTGGCGGCAGTTCAGCCAATTGCCGGTTCAGTTCGTTCAGGTATTCCTGAGTCCAGTCGGGAATTTGCGGACGAAGGTATTCAACAGATTCGGATTGATACGGCCTTGATACTGCAAGGTCTGACCGGCCCGTTCTGGTGGCTGGAAGTTCCTGCTGAGCAAAAATGTTCTCACCAGTGGCAGCTTCATCCAGCCAGAACTGGACGATCTGTTCTGTCGACGGTTTGTCCATCAGCATATCGGCGGTAATCATTTTGCCGCGTTCCAGCGGGCGATTGATGTACCGCCCGTGTACTGAGCTCACGTCAATCGCCTTTTGTATCTCGCTGTCAACGAACACGTGGTTGTTGCAAACGTTGCTGCTGTTTAGCTCAGTAAACGGCTGAAGAGCCTGGGCTGCAGTGGCTGAGTTCACTCCCGAATATGTTTCGACTGGTGCATATGTTGGAGCACTGGATGCGGGTTGATACAAGGGTTGCATGCTCGGCTGAGCACTCGCGGGCGATGAACTTTCCTTGACGGTTGGCCCCTGCTGCATTTCGATGATCACGTTGTCCGGAATCAGGCTGGAGATCTTCCACGTATCACCAACTTTGATCAGGTCCATTCTTTGCGTCGTCCCAGTCAGGTTCAGGGTATTCGATGCTTCCGGCTTTGCCGATTGATCAATTGCGAACGCCGATTCACCGTTCACGGTCAACTGCCAATCGGGCTTCACCTTGCTGCCTGACGCTTTTCCATCAGCGGCGGATTGAGTTGCTTCAATGGTCTGCATCTCCTTCATTATTTCCGAAAGAAATGCCTTCGGATTATTCAGCACACCAGCCGCCAGACGCAGCTTCTGCGAATACTCATCCGTAGTGACGGTGGTCGTTGGCGCCGCGCCCTGAAACAGCATCGACAAATTCAGCCCACCCGCGATTTCCTGATAGGCAGCCAGAGCTTCCGGAGCTGGGTTTTTATGACGATATTTATCGACGATCAGGTTCATTCGACCAACCGCCTGCAGAAAAGCGGCCATCTGCTGCCGCTGGTCATTTCCGTCCGATCCATCCGAACTGCCAAACGCCGCTCCCAACCCGGCCGCCATCTGCATCATGCTTGTGGTTCGCAGCATCAGCCCCGCAAAGCGGTTGATTTCGTCGTCGGTTACCAGGTCGAACATCTGATCCATCGTCGCCACTTCGTCTTCCGACGCTTCGGCATTGAGCCTGGTCACATAGTCAACAAGTTCCTGCGGCGTGGCAAACGTTGGCACCGGATTGGCGCCTGGCCGATCCGTCAAATCATCGTTGCGTTCCGATGCGGACGACGACGAGGGAAGCATGCCACTGGATTTAGCTGTGGCGTCAGCAGACCCGTCAGCCAACTTTTGCGATCGTTCGGGCCTCGCAACCGTTGACCACTCAAGATCTTCACCGTTCATCAAATCTTCAACACGACGTTCAATGATTTGATCGGCCAGGCTTGCTCGTCGAACGTGCTTTGCTCGCACTTCAGCTAGATCCAGTTCTGCCAGTTGCAGTTTCACTTCGTGCAGCTTTCTGCGTGCTTCAAATGCCAGGGTGACCGAGCGTTTGAGCTTCATTTTCTGCACTGCCAGTTGTTGCTCAGCCGCTTCGACCTCTTTCCTGTCTTCCGATGAAACCGCGGCAGCGGCGGTTCGATAACTCTTTGCAAGTTCTATGGTATCCCCTTCAAGCGTGTTTAACGACGCAAGCAACTCCGACTGCCACCTGTCCAGCGACGCTCTATCAAGGTCTCGAATTTCAAAGAATGCAGGCGACAGTTTCAAAACGTCATTTTCCACGCCAAGACCAATCCGGCCAGCTTGTTGCAGGATGCGGGTCAAAGCACTTCGCAAAGGGATGTCCTGCACATTGATGCTGATTAGCGGATTGGCATCAAATCCCTGTGCTTCGAATTCTCGCGTGTCCAGGGCAATGTTGATTTTGCGTGTTGTCGCAATTTCGCTTACGATATCTTTCAAAGGAACGTTGTCGTAATGCAGAGAGACCGTCGTATCCAGAGCGGCAATAAGCCTTTCCGTCGTGGATCCGGACTCAGTCGCGCTGCGTTGATTTTCCGGAGAAATCGTTCCCCAGAACACCTGCCGGTAACTAATCTGCAGTGTTTCACGCTGCAGCGCGGAGCTTAGTGTTTTCGCATCCTCTTCACCGACCAGAAGGCTGATTTCAATCGTGGCGCCCGGTGGAAGTGGATTGCTTGTTGACTCTTTCACCGCAATAGAAAATACGTCGACGTCATTCAACAATGGGAAATATTGAGTCTGCAGCTTTCCCTTGTGTTGCGCCTTTCGGCGAAGAATGATGTCAATGCGATCACCTTGAGTGAGCCAGGGTTGAGGCAACTCGGATCGAGTGGCTCGCAAAGTCACGACTTGCATCCCGGTCGGGATTGCTCGATTGAGGGATTCGTCCGGGAAACTCCGTTGCACATCGTGAACCTCAACCAACTTCCCGTTCAGTCGCGTCAGCCGCTCTTCCTGTTCCACCACCTTCGGATGAGTCGCACCGAACTGCGACTTCAATTCATCCAACGCGAGTTCTGCCTTCACGATTTCCAGCCGCAGATATTCAGCAACTGTTGTCGCAGGTTCACGCTGTGATGCGGCGTTGGACGATTCCTGACCTGCTTCGGCTCGGTACGCAACCGCGACTTCGCCAGATTTCTCCTTTGTCAAAGTCAGCTGCATTTCGGCTGGCTGACGTTTGCTAAGTAGTTCGCTGTCCGTGGGCGAAATCCACTTACCGGCTTGCGTTGAAAATTCGTAGTGGTGGGGCAGGCCTTTGATGGACAGTTTGTTCAGGGTCGAATCAATGGACTTACTGGCGGTTTGCGACGCATCAATTCGAATCACGTCCCACGATTCCGTGACCGAGCTATATCCCGCAACGGAATCACCCAGGTCAACAATCACTCCTTCGTCGGACGCCAGCCAATCAAAGAAATCCTTCGGTTCAATCTTCAACGTCGAAGTTTTTCCCGACTTGCGACTGAAGCCGTACAGTTCGTCGTGGTCGTCAGACCAGTTCAGGAACATGGACTTGAGTTCGATCGGCCGATGGCTGTCAAACCGTGGGCGTTTCCGGCGTTTGCATTCTGCCATGACGTCAGCGGAAATCGAAATGCCGTGAGCCTGAAGTTGCTCCGCCAGGTCGGCGACCGATGTGAAGCCGTCGCTCCAGCGAGTGCGTTCGCTGGCATACATTTTTCCGTCAACGACGGTGAAGGTACCAGGTCGCGCACGTCTCACGCAGCGGATCGCGACCAGTTTTCCGTCCTCGTCAAATAGCAAACGGGGCTTGTTGTTGACCGAGACATTCGAAGTTTCAATCACTGTAGAATTATTAAATTCCCATGTCTCTTTGACGATGAGTTTTTTCCAAAGCAGATTCTTTTCTGAACCTATGATCGGTGCGTATAGAATTTGATTCTCAATCGGCACCTTCAAACTGAATTGAACTCGTGCATTATCTGTGCCATCGACCGAGTGATCGTCCGCTGTAAGCCATGCGAATCCTGAGTACACAACGGACTCCCGCTCTTCCGTGCCCAGCCCCCAAATTCGAGTTGCGATTTGACCATCAATTTTTAAATCGCCCAAACTGTCATTCTTCCGCAAAATTTCAGGGTACCCCTTCGATGCCAAGATCTGATCAGGGAATCCTGTTCTTGAAATAACGAATCCGACTTCAGGATCTGCAATATCCCCTCTCGCTCCGCTTACCCCAACAATTCGAAGTGGAGGCAGAACTCTCGGCTGATTCCAATGCTGGATGGCCCCATCGATTTCAGCCAGCTTTTCGCTGAGCAAATCCAGACGCCCTTTCAGTGCTACCATCCGGGGATGAGTGCCGGCCAGTTGTTTCGTTGCCTCCGCCAGCTCCAGCTCTACCTTAATAATGTCCTGCCGGAGCTGTTCTTCGATCTTCTGCGACGCTGTCGCATCGCCTAGTTCTGCGGGTGAACCGGCGGACTCAGTTGCTTTGCTGTCGGTTGGTTCCTGACAGGCCGCAATATTCAGGCTGCATGTCAGCAGACAAGCGATGACGAGTATTCGGTGGTTTATGAGGTTATTCATGCTTTGGCCTGATGAGACTGGAACCTGGAATTAAGCACACACACACTTCGCCATCTACACCGTGTCGGAGGGGACGCGGACTGAACAGCTGCAAACAAGAAACTCACCACCGACCCTGCGTCGGTGGAAGT
>CALFSX010000055.1 GCA_937916515.1 uncultured Planctomycetaceae bacterium
CGAGAGATCGCAGAAGCCCGTCAGGCTATACAAACGGAATGGTCAGAGGCAGAACATCCAGCCGGGTTCAAGCAATACGAACCGGCGGCGATCTTGCACGATGGCAAATATCACATCGTCACCCGCGATCAGAACCAGGTTCGAGCCCACCGGCAGATAACCTGGCTACCCGGCCAGCAGCCGACGATCACGAAAACCAACCTGCAAGACCCGCGACTCGTGGACACCGTCGACCTGTCGTTCAATCCGGTGACAAAGCGGTTCGAAGTTGTGCGTAGCGAACGACATCGCATGGAGCTCTGGCTTTGGAGCATCGCGCCAGAGGACTGGTCCGAAGGCGAGTGGCGTCGTGAGTGCCGTCTGTTTCAGCGCCGGGGCGAATTCTACGGAGACGCTGATGGTTTCCATCCCGCTGGAGCGGTCATCGACGAAGAGCGCGGAGTCCAACATATCTTCATCTACAGCGGCCACCCCAACGGCCCAGCGGGCGTGTTCCGCCTGACACGAACGCTTGATACTCCGAATCTGGTAACGTTTTTGCAAAAGGATCAGTGATGAGACAAATTCACCGTTCGATGGTTGCCGCATGGATCGCCGTGTTCCTCTTTACGACCATGACGCAGGGTGCAGAGCCAATTGATATTGGCTCGCGGAGGGAGCTGTTCGTTGATCACCATTTGATTGGATCGCTGGACGACGTCCGTCTTGTCCTGCATCGCCCGGAGCCGCGCGAAATCGTGTTCCGGTTCGATCAGCCATGGGAAGGGCTGTATAGCGGATATGAAACCGTGCTGCAGGACGGCGAGACCTACCGGTTTTACTACCGTGGTATGCCCGAGGCGAAACACGATCTTGATACGGAAGTCACCTGTGTTGCGGAAAGCAAGGATGGAATCCATTGGACCCGACCGAAGCTGGGCATCTATGAAGTTCACGGTACCAAAGCGAACAACGTGGTGCTGGCGCGTAATCGCGGCTGCCACAACCTGGCTCCGTTCATCGACACCAACCCGGATTGCCCGGCCAACCAGCGGTACAAGGCACTCGGCGGGACTGGATCGCCCGGACTACTGGCCTTCGCATCCGCCGACGGACTGAACTGGAAGCAGCTCCAGGCGGATCCCGTGATCACCAAAGGCGCGTTCGACTCTCAGAACAATGCGTTCTGGTCCGCCAGCGAGCAGCAGTACGTATGCTATTTCCGCGTGTTTCGAGAAGGAACACGCTGGATCGCCCGCACGACTTCCAAGGACTTCATTCACTGGAGCGAGCCGATCGACCTGGAGTTGCGCGGCCAACCTCGCGAGCACCTCTACACAAACCAGTTCGATCCTTATGTTCGAGCGCCGCACATCTACCTGGGGCTTCCGACCCGCTATCTGCCCGGGCGCCGCGTGTTGACCGACGACGAAGCCAGGCGAATCGGCACGCCCACAAAATGGAATTACGTGAACGATTGCACGGACATCTTGTTGGCGTCGGCGCGCGGTGGCGACAACTTCCAGCGCACGTTCATGGAGGCCTTCGTCCGGCCGGGCGAGGATCTGCAGAACTGGACATCGCGAGCCAACTATGCGGCCCGCGGCATCGTGCAGACCGGTTCCCGCGAGTTGTCGCTCTACGTGAAGCATCATTCAGGTTATCCGTCGAATCACGTCCGGCGGTATGTCATCCGAGCCGACGGTTTCGCCTCGGTGCAGGCTCCCTACGCTGGCGGCGAGTTTATCACCAAACCATTCATCTTTTCGGGTGAGAAGCTGTCGCTCAACTTCGCTACATCGGCAGTCGGTGGACTGTTCGTCGAAATCCAGACGGCAGACGAGAAGCCGATTGAAGGTTTCTCGCATCAGGACTGCCGGGAGTTGATCGGAGACCGGATCGATCAAACCGTGACCTGGAAACACGGCACGGACGTGAGCCGCCTGGCCGGCAAGCCCATCCGGCTGCGGATCGTGATGAAAGACGCCGACCTGTATTCCTTGCAATTCAGCGGTAGCGATTGACGTCACCCAGAGGCAAGAATTCACGCAAGGAAACATGTTTTGTGGGGAAGAGACCCAATGAAGCCGACCACTCTGTTGATTTCTGTCGTCTGCGTGCTGTTTTCCTACACGCTTCGTGGAGCGGATCCGCTCGCACAGCAGTACGTCGTGGTTCACAAAGTTGGTGATCTGCACGATCCGGCAAAGGCGGTGTGTGTCGGAACGCCCGACATTTTGCAGTTGCCGTCGGGGCGGCTGATTGCCTCGATGGAATTGTGGCTCAAGCGGCCCACGTCTGGTGACGAAGGCGGCATCGACTATCCCAACCATTGCAAGATCAAAGCCAGCAACGACGGCGGTCGAACGTGGCGCCAGATCTCGACGAATGGCATCACATGGGGGTCGCTGTTCTACGTGAATGATGCGCTGCACATGATCGGCAACGATCCGCACAAGAGAGACATCCGTATCATTCGTTCGCCTGATGATGGCCGGACGTGGTCGGAGCCGGTGACGTTGTTTGATGACTCGCGTTACCACGGTTCGGCCACGCCGGTGCATGTCAAAGACGGGTTCGTCTACCGGGCTTTTGAAGACATGAATCGTGGTTCGGCGTCACTGGTGGTGGCGGGCGATCTGTCCAAAGACCTGCTCGATCCGGCGGCGTGGCGAATGTCGAACAAGGTCGAACCGCCTCGTGAGACGCCGTCACTGTCACGCGGCGCCGCGACAAACAAAGACGGGCGTGACTCGGGTGGCAACTGGTTTCTGGAGGGCAACGTCATCGAGATTCGGGGGGAGTTATACGTGTTGCTGCGAACTCGTATCGACGTGCAACTGACGGCCGGTATGACCTCGGTGTGCAAGCTGGAAGACGACGGCCAGACGATGAAATACCGCTTCCTGCAGTTCTATCCCATGCCGGGCGGGCAGAATAAATTCAAGATCATCTTCGATGAAAAGTCCGGCCTTTTCTGGACGTGCAGCACGATCGTGCCCGATCCGTATCAGCCGCTTAGTCCGCTCGCCGACCGCGGATTTTCCGGGACGCCGGGGAACATGCGGCGCATCTTGATGCTCAACTACAGCATCGACGGGCTGAACTGGTTTCAGGCCGGTTGCGTGGCGATGAGCAAAAACCCGCTGGAGTCGTTTCACTATTCGTCACAGGTGATTGTTGGAGACGACCTGCTGGTGCTGTCACGCAGCAGCATCGGTGCGGCCGATCGGTATCGCGACTACACCTGGAATTCCGGCATCGCCTCGGGCAAAGCGAAGCTCCCCTATAACAACCACGACTCGAATATGATCACGTTGCACCGCGTGAAGAACTTCCGATCGCTGGCGCTCGATATCAGGCCGGATTTCGAGGCGTCGGCGGCGAGCGATGAGAAAAAACGACATGAGTGATTGATCGATAAATCCGAGATGGCGAAAGTCGCCTGTTCATTGCCAAACGCAGTGTGGGACTGGACCATCACACCAGGCCTTCGCGAAGGGCTTTGGCGACGGCGCCGCCGACGGTGTTGACGTGCAACTTGGCGTAGATGCGGCGGACGTAGTTGTCCACGGTGTGCAGGCTCAAATCCAAACGAACGGCGATTTCCTTTTTCGTCAGCCCGTCAGCAAGCAGAGTGAGGACTTCGCGTTCCCGGTCGGAGAGGTCTGAATCTGTTTTCGATGGAGCAAGCTGGCTGAATCTGTTCAGCACGCTACGGGCAATCTCCGGCGTCATCGGCGCTCCGCCAGCAGTAACTTCCTGGACCGCTGCGACAATGCGTTCCAATGGTTCTGACTTCAGCAGATAGCCGGATGCGCCGGCACAGATCGCTTCAAAGACGCGCTGTCGGTCGTCGAAAACGGTAAACATAACGATGTCGGTGGCAGGGCTGAGATCCTTGTATTTGCTCAGCCCTTCCAACCCGGACATGCCTGGTAGTCCAATGTCGAGGATAATGACATCCGGACGCGGCGTGTTGGGCGTCTGTAACTCTTTCAACGAGGCTTCACACGATGCGAATGCTTCGACGTGGCCGCAGGCGGAAACTTCCAGAGCTTCCTGCAAGGTCGTGCGCAGGTCCGGATGATCCTCAACGATCCAAACAACGCTCGATGTAGGTATATGCCTGCTCATGGAGAATTCAACCTTTCGAAAATGGAACCGAGAGACGCACCGTCGTGCCTTCGCCAGGTCCGCTCCTGATATCCAGTGAGGCCCTTAACAGCGCCGCTCGCTGTTCGAGATTCTCTAACCCTGTTCCGCTGGTGTCGCGCGACGCGACCGTGTCAAATCCTCGCCCGTTGTCCTCGACTTCCAAAACAAGCGTCTCACCCCAGTCGAAAGAGACACGGATGTTTTCAGCTTCGCTGTGCCTGCGGGCATTCGTGAGAACCTCTTTGAGAAATGTCACCACGTTTCTTGACCATTCGATGGCCGGTTTCCCTTCAGGCGGCTTGCCTTCAACGACGATTTCATGCTTCACTCCATCCAGTATCCTGCTGGAAATCGACTGCAACCGATGTGACAGCTCGCTCCAGTTGCTCGCCCTGGGTACCAGTAACCAGATGACATCTCGCATATGGTCAAGTGTCTGTCTGGCTCCGGCTGAAATGGCGGCAAGTCGTTCCGGTCCGAGTTCGCCGCGCAGGAGCTGTTGCTGAGCCAGATCACTCTGAAGGGCCAGATGGCTCAGGCTGGCGCCGATTTCGTCATGCAGATCGCGAGCGATGCTAGACCGCAGTTCTTCCTGAACGCGAGCAGCTCGGGCGCGCAACCACAGAAACCCGATCAGTCCCAGAAGACTGATAACTAACGTGGAACCGATAGCACCCCAGAGGAGTCGTTGTCGTAGCGTCTCCCGCTGGATTTGAATCGAGAGCTGAACGTGTCGCAGCTCTGCCCGAAGCGCCTCAGCACGCTCGATCCCTGTCAGCCAGGCAGGCCAGTCGAGCAGTTCTTCACGGCTTGAGTATCCATCGGTCAGTGCTGTCGGCGTCCAGCCAGGCTCGGTCGAGCTGCTGGAGAACTCGACGGGCCGCCCGGCCGCCAAGTTCTTTCCCTCGCGCCAAACCTGCAACTCACTCATTGCCATCAGATACTCTTCCGGGCTGCGACCACTGCCTGGACCACGCCTCCACAGCGCTTCACAGGTAATGCGAATTCGCTGAGCCGTCAGGCCGGGTGTGGCAAACATCAATTGCGCCGATCCGGGATTGGGCAACGCTTCGCCCGGGTAGGGTGGTTCGAGTTCATTGAGAATCTCCGTCGCATCCGCAGTGCCGGCATCGGCCAGCACGCGAAAATGCGTGGGGAATCCGAATCCCGGCTGGTCTGCAAAATCTCGTGGATACGCGGTAACCAGATGGACTTCGTCAATCGGTTGCGAGACTCCCAGGTCGACTTCGACCCAGGCCGCATCCGAAACCACGGCGCGGTCGGCGATCTCGCTGCGATATCCGTTGGTGGGCGAAGACTCTGGGCCTCGCAACGGCAGGCACCACAAATAGCCGTCCGTCAGGTTGCGGGCTTCCCAGCGGCGCGATATCTCTGTCGAAGCGGTGCTGGTCACGGGACAACTAAGCGCTACGTTTTGTCCTCGTTCGAGAACGATGACCTCACCCAGGCGATAATATTGCCGACTTGGCTGCAGCGGATCGTCGCGAAAGCCGGTCACACGTATCCGCAGGAATCGTCCCGAGGTCCCATTGCCCTTGAAGCTGAGAAAGTCGATCCGCTCGCCGGCGCTGACCGCCTCTTCCTTCCAGCGAGCAACGTGAACGCTCGTCGAAAAGCCTTTGTCAGACGAAATGTCAATCTGCAACGAGGATGGAAAGCCCGCTGACGGCGGATCACCGGCGATGGCCGGTCGAGCGGGAAACAGGACGATCTTCTCCGGCGTCACCTCGCGGCCGAAATCGACAATCACCCACGCCGTTTCGGCCCCATGGCCATGAAATCCAATTCGTCGATGTGTCTGCAACGACGGAATAAGCTTTGGCAGCATCTTCAACTCCTGCTGGATTACCCGCAGACGCGAGTCGGATGCAGGAACTTCATCGCCGCGCGCAACCCTATCGTTCGCACTCGTCAGAGCGAGCAATGACAAGGCCAGGATTCCAGTTGCCGCCGTATTCATCGCATTATTCTATCAGGTTCGCTGCCGAAATCCGTGTGACGTGATCTCGTGGCATGAGTACGCGTCC
>CALFSX010000056.1 GCA_937916515.1 uncultured Planctomycetaceae bacterium
TTTGTTAATCTACGCTAAATAAACCGACCCAACGCCAACCACCGGGAATTGCTGACACAATAGTCAGTTGCCAAACCCATCACAAACACGTGATTGATGTGTTGCTGGCGAAGATAGTCTGGAAGGCGAGTCGAATGTTGATGACCGTTGTCAGCGAAATCCGCTGTTACCCGCTGTTCGGATTATTCGCTACGTTGGCCGGAACGTGCCGAACCCCAAAATACGATAAGCGGGCGTCTGTTTAGTTACCCCAGAATCTCATGCAGGACGCGTGATTCTTCGACTCCGGTGAGCTTCATGTCAAGACCTTGATACTTGACCGTGAACTGGTTGGGGGCAATTCCCAGCATGTACAGCATTGTGGCGTGCAGATCTCGCACGTGAACAATGTCTTCCACAGCGGAATATCCCAGAGCATCCGTATTGCCGTAGCTGATGCCGCCCTTGATTCCTCCACCGGCAACCCACATCGAAAAGCCTTTGATATGGTGATCGCGGCCTGCCCCTCCCTTGCCCTGAAACATGGGTGTTCGTCCGAATTCGCCACCCCACACAATCAGGGTTTCGTCCAGCATACCTCGTTGTTTCAAGTCCTGAAGCAACGCATAGGTTGGCTGATCTGTCAGCCCGCAGCAGATGTTCATGTACTTTGCCAGATCTCCGTGATGGTCCCATCCGCGATGGTAAAGCTGAATAAAACGAACTCCCCGTTCTGCCAGTTTGCGAGCTAACAGGCAATTAGATGCGTACGATCCATCGCCGGGAGTCGCTCCATACATATCCAGAACGTGTTTGGGTTCGTTCGACATATCCACCAATTCGGGCACCGACATTTGCATGCGAAACGCCATTTCGTAGGCGGCGATGCGAGTTTCCAGTTCCGGATTTCGCAATGTCGCGTTGCGATGGCGATTGAGCTCTGAAACAGAATCAATCAGTGTCCGCTGTTGTTCCATCGTGACGCCCGGCGGCGATTCCAGATAATGAACGGGGCTGCCTGTGGAATTGAATTCGACTCCCTGATAGCGGCTGGGCAGGAAACCGGCGCTCCATTGACGCGACGCGATGGGTTGAGGATTCCGACCGCCGACGCTGGTCATCACAACAAAACCAGGCAGGTCCTGACATTCGCTGCCAAGTCCGTAATTCACCCACGACCCCATTGACGGACGTCCGCTGATGGCGGAGCCTGTGTTCATAAACGTGTGAGCCGGGTCGTGATTGATCTGCTCCGTCACCATCGATTTCAGCACGCAAATATCGTCAGCCATTTTCTGATGCCATGGCAGATAGTCGCTGATCAGCGTTCCGCTTTGACCGCTGGGACGAAACTTCGTCAGAGGACCAAGGCACTTCAGTTCTTTGCCCTGCAGCTGAGCAATCGGTTGGCCGACGGTATACGATTCTGGCATTGGCTGGCCATCCAGCGCTGCCAGTTCCGGCTTGTAGTCGAACGTTTCCAGGTGCGAGGGGCCACCCGCCATGCACAGAAAGATGACTCGCTTGATTCTTGCCGGCAGCTGAGGAAACCCCGACAATCCGGAATTCAGGCTGTCCGATTCAGCTCGCAGGTTTTCACTTTGCAAAAGTGAAGTCAACGCGGCGGAACCAACGCAAAGTCCTGATCGATTTAGAAACGTGCGGCGACTGGAAGAAACATCATTCGCGGAAAGCATTGTGCGACTCGGCTAACGACGGAAGATTCAACAGAAGATCTCAACCGATATCATACACACTGAGGCATCTATGCCAATTCGAATGCCAAATTCCCTCACAAGGGCTTCGCCCTTGACCCGATGGCGTGGTATGCGGCAAGACGCAGAACGTTCTAATCGCCGAGCCGCGACGTTGTCGCTACGCAGATTGTGCGTGCGGCGTGCTCGCGTCATTCTGAGTAAGACACTTACTGCCCCCATCAGCCACATCAGCCGCAGGGCATTAGCCCGGTTTATGCCAAACAGTGGAGAAACGTTGTCGTTACCGACAACTACTTTGATGGCCACCAGCAAATAGGTTGGCTATTTTTCTTTGCGGGGCAAAGCCCCATTCGTTTGCCTGGCCCAGCCTGAAAGACTGGGGTGGCAGTGAAGAAACATCGTAGAGGGCCAAACGCCCGGCCATTTGCAGCTCAAACGGAATTGTAGACACGGCCTCCTACGCCAAACTGCCGGGCCCTTGCCCCATCAATTTGAGATTTGTCAATTCAGATTTTTGGGTATCAAACAGAGGGAAGTTCGGGGCTAACGCCTTGCGGCTCATGGAGACGCGCCGCTGTCCAGCTAAGCCGTCACGGCAAGACGTTCCGACTGCATGTAAACGATTCTGCTGCCGGCAAACTAGGTCGCGGATGGGCGAACGACGGCAGCCATCGGCAGAATCAATTGTTTGCACATTGATTTCCAATGATCAAGCCGCCAGGGGGCTCGCAGCAATGCCTGTGCGTACCAAATGCGAGCCTGACGTTGATCGACCTGCTCCACAGACCATGCGGATGTGGCCGCCACGTTGGCTTTCGCATTGGCCTTAATGTGTTGCGGTGTCTGCTGTCCTCGTTTTGATTTCAGGGCTGCTTCCAGTGTGGATTCTCGCAGCTCTTTCATGCGGACAAAGTTCTTCGACAACGAATCGGAACGCCAGCGATACAAGGTCAGAGGTTCCAGGACCGGTTGAAAGGTTGCTCCCGTTGCGGCAATTCGCAGCCACAGATCCCAGTCTTCGGTTCCTCGAAACTTGCTTCGGAACCCGCCCACTGCCTGAATCAAGGACTTCCGCAGCATAACCCCCGACATTGTGATGAAGTTGTCCATCAGCAACGCTTCGAACACATCTCCTGCCGGCATATTTTCCGGAACCAGACGCAGGTCGCCAACATGGCTGACGTCGCCAAAGTTTGTTGCGTTGGTGTAGATGACATCAGCGTCGGAGCTTGCAGCGGTTTCAAACTGTCGAGCAAGTTTGTTGGGTTCCCAAAGGTCGTCTGAATCCAAAAACGCGACCCAGTTATATCTTGCCTCGGCCACGCCTCGATTTCTTGCCACCGCTGGGCCGGCGTTTTCCTGCACGACAAACCTGACTCGATCACCGAAGCTTCTTACAATGTCGGGTGAGGTGTCACGTGAACCGTCATCAACGACAATAACTTCTGTCTCGCAGTCTTGCTGATTCAGCGCGCTTTCAATTGTCTGACGTATGTATTTCTCCGCATTGAACAGCGGAATTACAACAGAGACGCGTCTGATTATCATATAGGTTACTCGGAAGAAATGCCAGAACTTGCCTGAGTATAAGCAGTGACCGAATACGGGCGACTCGGACGTTTAAGGCCGCTGGATGTGAATCGCAGGGACGACTAATTCCTTTACGAAACACCATTGACTTTGTTTAACTGGATAACGCCAGGCTTGATAAAACGTGAGCAGTGGTTCAGCCGATGAGCCGCAGAACACCAGCCCCGGCTTGTGCGTATCACGCGAAACAAGGGGCCAAGGCACAACGGCTGATCGAAACTTAGCGCTGTCCGATTAACTTCAGCCTGTAATCGATATATTTGATCATGAAAGTAACTTATCAGTTGCGACAAAACCGCCATGGCTCGAATAGTTGCCAGCTTTCGAAAGCAAACTATCCGAACCATGGAGCGTTCTGACACCCAGGACTTTCTGGCGGCCCGCCTTGTTGATTTTCTTTTTTCACGTGGCTGATTCCGGCGTTATCTGGAGAACAAAACATACTGTTTACAGAAGTTTCGTAGGTAACCGGCATCAACTTTTAGAGCTTAGGTATCCTAGCAGCGTGTCCGGATACCCGTGAGTTACTGTAGAAAGTTGTGTTTGATGGGCAGTTGAAAAAGGCGACGTGTTTC
>CALFSX010000057.1 GCA_937916515.1 uncultured Planctomycetaceae bacterium
TTGTTGTAAGCTGTTGTCTGGTTGTGGTTTAGGATGATCGTGTTTTAGTGGATTTGTCCATTGTGACAGCATTGTGACAGAAACAGGCCGCTTCAATCGCTGCTGCCGTGTTCCTTCTGGTTTCCAGGGTCGTTGCTGTCCAGAGCATCATCGGGTTTAGTTGGTATGTCATCGGCACACGCCGGTGGCACGTCAGTTGGTGATTCGAGTTTCTTGATGTACTTCTGCGCAGCCTGGTCGTCGCTGCTGAAATAGTACTTCGTCATAGCCGAGGTTCTGTGCCCCATCCAGTCCATAACGTACTGCTGCGAAATGCCGCTGGCGGCGCACAAAGAGTTAAAGAAATGTCGGAGGCTGTGTGCTGTGATCTTCTGAAACCTCGGATGGGGAAACTGCTCCGCGAGTGGCAGTAGAGCACATTTGCGAAGATAGTTGCCAAAGGTATCACCTCTTAACCGACCGCCCCGCGGACCATGCAGCAGCAGTTTGTCAGTACATGGTAAGAGTCTCTCGATCACTTCTCGCACAACCTGATGAATGGGAACTTTCCGGCTGTATCCAGTCTTTGTCGATTGCTGATGTTCCGCATCGTCGCGGACGTGAAGAATGCCGTTTTTCAGATCAACATCGTCCCACGTCAGTTGAGCCAACTCACCAAATCTCATCCCCGTGTAGGACAAGACAGCGACAACATCGTGCAGCCATTTCTGATTTGGATCTGCGGTCAGATTTTTCAGGATGGCCCGCACTTCATCAGGGCTCGGGCAGTATTTGCTCGACTGTTTCGGGCGTCGCACCCGGTACGAGAACCCAAACTTTGCATCAAGCTGCTTTGATTCAATCAGGTATGACAGAATCGCCTTACACAGAGCAATCTCAGTGACAACGGTTGCCGTTGTGCAGGACTGGCTTCGGACTTTGGCATATTCATGGAAGACGTCCGCATCGACCTGCTCCCAGTATTGGATCTTACGCTGCTGAGTATACGCGAAGAATGCTCGTATGATTCGTCGATACCGGTTTTTGGTCGCGTCCTTCGGTCCTCCCGCGACCCTCGGGCGGTCCAGATGACGATTGAACAGGGCCAATCCAGTTTCAATAGAAAGCATCTTACCCGACTGCGCGTCCAGCAATCGACGGTTTGCAAGCCCGAAGTTCACGGCAATCTGAAGATCAAGGTCGTGGAGAATGTCTTTGGCTTCGTCAAAATCACGAGTGTTAAGGCTGTGTCGACCGGCAGATGGTTGATTGCTGCGACCGTCTGCCTGCCAGACACCGTCGCGGCTGCGAAGTGTCCACACGAAATAGCGGCAGCTGACATTGACGTTTTTATTGGGTTCTTTCCGGGGCATGTTTTCGGCTCCTTTCACGTTGGTAAGTTAATGTTGGGTTGTTTTCCACTTAGGAAGGCGGCCGGGAATGTCGTTCGTCGGTGCGGCGCCGAGAGATTGATTCGTACCCTGAGCTGAAGCGGCTGCGTCAATCCGGGCGAGTGCGTCCAGCGGAATGAGAATGGTCGTGCCTGAATTTCCGGGCTGGATATGCTCGATCTTCCCGGCAGTCACCCATCGGCGGATGGTGGATTCAGAGACAGGGGATAATTTCGCGAAGTCTCGTAGCTTTACGAATTCGCGGGGCTGCTGATGAAGATCCATGAATCTACTCCAGTGGTTAAGATCACCGGGATTCTGACAGTCAGCAGTTGGAAATCGACCGCAAATGAGTGGCACTCATTTGCGGTTTTTCGCGGAGGCAGTCCTCAGGTTGAGCTACAACATCGCATGAAGGGGGCGGTCCAACAGGTCGTCGAGCTTCGAGGCATCTCTTTCGATCGCATCCTTGCTCACTTCAAAATATGACGCAAATGCTTGATAGAGGGCTCCTTTTTTCGATCGGAGTTGGTCTGGATAACGCTGCCGAATCACACGGAAGTAATGCTGGAACTGGAACTGACGCGCGTAAGTATCGACCAGTTTTTTCTGACGAGACTCGGAACCGATCAGTTTTTTCCATTCATCGAGGTGAGGAGCGTGGAAGCTGTTGCGGGCATTTTCCATCTGTTCCACAATCGGGCCAGTTCCATCTATTGGAAAGATGTCCGGTATGTGCGGTGAAACACCGCCCTCGGCGGCACTCTTAACGTAGACATTTGCTGCCGCCATCTGCGGCTCATGGGGCATGGGCAAGTCAGTGGTTACCAGCTTCTGGAGCCGCCACTTGCCATAGATGGCCTTAGCGCAATCAACACTCTCGTCAGTGTATTCTGAAGGTACGAGGCTCGGCTCCAGGCCCAGTCGCATCGGCGGAAAGCCCAGTTTGGTTTCGCTGAAGACGTCGCCATGCGTCGCAAGCAGCGAGTCAATTTCTGACCAAAAATCATATTGCTGAACTAGCCAGCCACAATAGCCAAGGCTGTATCGGCGACCGTTTCGCAGGTAAGCCGTCAGATTAGCGGCCTGCACTTCTGGATTTTCGCAGGGAACCTGCGCTGAAGCGAAGTCGTTGGCCGTAACCGGCCTAATCGATCGAGCAAGTCGAGGAAAATGAACAGGCTGGCAACGGCGAAACGCAATGCACTCACGTTGTTCGGCGACTGCTGACAGTTCACATTCATCCGAAAACATCTGGCCTGAAAGCACATTCTGAAATTCCGATTTCAGCACCTCCAGAAGTTTTGCTGGCAGTGCATACACCAACCCTGATCCCATTTCGAATTGGCTGATGAGTTCATCTGGAATATCAGGAAGTTTCGCGACGAAGTCATAACTCATCGACAAGGTTCCTTCGTTAATTTCAACCTGTGCTCATGCCGTGACTGAGCATGCCCGCCAATCAGAACCAATCGACAGAAAAATACAACAACTACGGGCCGTGGCAACTGCAAAATGTTGGACGAAAACGGGCACATACTAACAAGATGTTTCGCATACATATTCGCGGCATCGATCACAAGCGAACACGCGAGTGCCTGTTATTCCGTCGCGGCATAGGTGGTGCTGCCATACGGCAGCGACGGAACCCGCCCCGGAGCAGGGTGTTGTACAGTCTGCTCCGGGACAGCCACCACATGATTACTGCCCGAATAGTTGGCCATTATTCAGAATTGGTCAACTGTCACCGTCGCTCAGGATGGATGAACCGCTCAGGCGTTCCAACCGGACAGGCGCTGCGGTTGGTCGACAACTGCAACATTGCGTTGCAGTGCCAGTTCGTCCCAGTCGATCCTCTGCGGTGGCAGGTCGTCGGGTTCAGGATCGAAGTTGCGATCGAACGGATCCATGAGGCTGAAACCCCGCTGGTGGATTTCGTGAAGGTCTTCGCCGGTGGCGTCAGCGACCAGTTGGTTCAATTGCTTCTGATACATCAGCGTTCACTCCTGAAAAATTGAGAAAACGCCGCCCCTGTCCGGAGCGGCGAAGAAAATCACCGCCCCGGACAGGGGCACACATCATAAAACATTGCAACCGTGATCACCCAACCGTGGGCAGCCAGTGCTGTGCGAGCCACTGGCGTTCT
>CALFSX010000058.1 GCA_937916515.1 uncultured Planctomycetaceae bacterium
TCAGACGCCATTGGCAACAACAAAGAATGGCTTCCCGGACACGCTGCTAGGCAGCTTTTGCCGATTTGCGACGTATCCCAACAAGCGCTGCTTCCGATGGAAACAGCCAGGGGGCCAATTCGACGTTGTATTCCGGGTTCATATTGTGACGACTGCTTCCGCCAAACCGAAAAAGATGAGCCGCTTTCGTCTCTTGACGAAAGCGTTTCAATCGCACTCGATCCAAACAACAATTGGCCGAATCCGTGCGCGAAGTGCAGAGTGGAATGATGACTCCACGGAAAAGCTACAGCAACGCACTGCAGACTTACGCGAGACATTTCGCAGCTCTCGAAAAATTCCCGCTCAGGCAGAACTCGACGCGTGTGCTCTTATTTGCCAGGGCGTCAAGCGTGCCCTGGGCAAAGACTATTACGACGTCCAGTTGCAGGCGGGACTAGCCGTCATTCGCGGCCACATCGCTCAAATGCAGACCGGCGAAGGCAAAACCATTAGCGCCGCACTGCCAGCATTTGTGCTGGGGCTTTATGGTAAGGGAGTTCATGTTGCCACAACGAACTACTACCTGGCTCAACGAGACTGCGAAGAGGTTCGTCCAGCACTTGAAATTCTGGGAATGTCAATTGCGTACCTTCCCGACAAGCACGACACAGAAGTCAAGCATCGCGCCTATCAGTGCGACATAACGTACGGCACCGGCTACGAATTCGGTTTCGACTATCTTCGTGATCAGATAGCGTTACGCAGTCGATCGGGCATGAGACTGGGAAGTGAATTTCTGAGCCGTTTGTCGGGACACGCTCCTGACGAGATCCAGATGCTGCAGCGAGGTCATGGGTACGCCGTCGTTGACGAGGCCGACAGTGTGCTGATTGACGAAGCCGCGATGCCACTGGTTTTAAGTGGATCTGAAGGTCAAACCGTCAGCCCGCAAATTATGACGATTGCAGCAGTGATTGCCGAATCGCTGATCGAAGGTCAGGATTACAGAGTCGACGAAGCCAGGCGAAAAATCCAGTTCACTCCATCCGGCTGGCTGTACATTCATCAGCCGCCCAGGCAGGACCGAGTGCCCGGACTGTCCAGGCCATGGTCTGAATACATTGAAAGCGCCTTGCGAGCTCGCCGGTTTCTGCACAAAGGCATCGACTATATTGTTGCCGACAACGCCGTTCAGATTGTGGACCAGAACACCGGTCGAATTCATGAAGAGCGAACATGGAGAAGTGGACTGCACCAATCGGTGGAATTCAAGGAAGGCGTGCCGCTAACTCCGGAACGCCAGACCGATGGCCAGATTTCTCGCCAACGCTACTTCCAATTGTATGACCGTGTCGCTGGCATGACAGGAACAGCCACTGGGAACGAATTTGAATTCGAAACGTTCTATAACCTGCCGGTCAGCGTTATTCCGACAAATCGACCGTCACAGCGGAAGGAACTGAAGGAACGCTTCTTTGTTGATGATTCCAAACGGGACGTCGCGTTAGCTCTGGAAGTCCATCGTGTAAAGGCCACGGGCCAGCCAGTTCTGGTGGGCACCCGAACGATCAAGCACACACAACAGATATCCGTTTTACTGAACGACCTTGGTGTATTTCATACCGTATTAAACGGGACACAGAACGAAGCAGAAGCGGACATCGTCTCCAAAGCAGGCATCTCCGGCAGCGTTGTCGTAGCCACCAATATGGCGGGCCGTGGAACGGACATCAAGCCGGACTCAGCTGCGTTGGCCGCAGGCGGATTGCACGTTATTGCAGCGGAACATCATGTTTCTGCAAGAGTGGACCGGCAACTGTCTGGTCGAGCCGCTCGTCAGGGCCAACCGGGATCGTTTCAATTCTATTCATCCGCAAAAGACGAGCTATTCGTTCTGGGTGAGTCCGAAATCCCAAATCAGATCCGACGACACGCCAACGCAGACGGCGAATGCGAACGAGATCTTGCAGAAAAAGTTCTGCAGCTGCAACAAAAAATGGAACAGGACAACTACCAGAAACGACGCACAATGGTTCAGAGAGACTTCTGGATGGACGGCGTTCTGGAATCATTGGCGAAAGAAACATGAACACATTTCACATCAAACTAAGTCGATCACTGGCTGCGATTGCTCTGTGCGCCGTTACTGCAAGCGTGTCGATCGCTGGCGACATCGATCAACATCCGTACGAAGGATTTACAGAACCATGGATGAAGATTGAACTGGCTGCACCGGAATCCGGTCGCGTTTCTGCTGTCAACGTGAAAAAAGGTTCCATCGTTAAGGCCAACCAGATCCTGGTGGAACTTGACGCATCTGTACTGGAAGCTCGACACGCAATTGTAGCTGAAGAGACTCAGTCCACAGCTCGCATCGCCGGACTAAAGGTCACTCAGGAAATTCAGGAACGTCGCCTTGTGAGCGTTACCACTCTGCAGGAAACCGGCGCCAGTACCGTCGATGAACTGCTGAAAGCAAAAGCCGACTTCGAAATCGCCACCTATCACACTCAGGAAGCGGAAGAAGAGTTGCGTCAAAAGAAGCTTCAGCTAAAAGAAATTGAAGCTCAGATTGCTCAAAAACGAATTCAAAGTTCAATCAACGGAATCGTCACAGACATCGACTATGAAGTGGGCGAGTTCGTTGCAGCAAACAGTCCCAGAGTTGCCACCGTGGTCGACTTACGAAAACTGCGAGCATCATTTTTCCTTCCCACCACAGAAGCCGCGTCGACCAGGGTGGGGCGATCGGTGTCTGTTCGAATGGTTGAGGTAAGACAGATTGCCAGTGGCGTTGTCGAATATGTTGGAGTCGAAACAATTGCTGATAGCGGTCGCGTTCAAGTGGACGTGTTGATTGAAAACCCTTCGTTGCAATATCGCAGCGGTTTGCGATGTTTGATGGTGAGATCTTCTCTGCCATCAGACCCCGCCTATGACCATTTAAACACGGCCCAAAAACCGGGAACAACACAAAGAAACTAAAACGTAACGCTGTCCAGGCCGCAACGAATCCGGCGACGCAGGCTGAACGTCTCATTCGCCTGGGGTTCTGATTCGCACCGTACCGCATCCGAGACCAAGCCAGTTTCAGATTGTTGCAGCAGCGGGAAAATAACTCGCATTTCAGCAGGCCAGCCGATGGAGTTGAACACGTTTGCCAGACAGTTTATCCGCGACAGACGCAACTGGCAGACTTCAAACGGAAGAACACAGACATGGTAAATATCAGCACCAAGGTGACAACAAGGCAGCAAAAGGTTCCTAATCCTGCTGCTGTCGCACCGCAACGCGGACTTTCGGCGATATCGAAGCGGTCAATGGACCTGCAACAAACCATGGACCGCGCTATCGGCGCGTCGCCCATGATGCGAGATTTCCAACTGGCTACGATTAGAGCCGTAAAGCCCTTCCCTGGAGTTGTGGCCGCCATTTGGACTCTTGTCGAAAACGGCAAATGCACACTGGGTGACATGCGACTACAGGGACCTGCCTTTGAACGTGAAGACGTTCAGGACTGGATTCGCAAAAGCTGCATCGAAGTGTGTCAGGACCAAACAAAGACGATTTCAAATTCAGAGGTCATCACCAACCTGTGCGCGGTGCTGTCACCCACAGCCCGACCGGAAGGCGGAACCGACGTTCTGGTAATTCTTGTCACCACCGGCAGCGAAGTTCAGGTTGAAAACGGCCTGCATGCAGGGCAACTTATTTCCAGAGCATTGATGTTATGGCATAGTGCTCATGAGGTCCGCGAGAAAAACAGACAGCTGAATTGCACAGCCGCGGTGCTTGATATCTGCGGACGTATTGAATCAGCATTCAGTGTTCAGGAAGCCGCGATGGTGCTGGCCAATGTGCTGAAGGACTATTTTTCATGCCAAAACGTCGCCGTGGGCATCTGTCGAACGACGGCCCAAAAAAGCACACTCACGGCGATCTCCGGAGTGGCCAGAATGGACGCCAACTCCGCCTCATCACGTGCCATCAACGCTGCTCTGGACGAAGCGATTCTGCGAAGTCAGGTTTCCGGCTGGCCGCCTCCTGCCACCGCTGAACAGCATCAGCTTCTGGCTCACCAGCAATTGTGCAAAATCGCAGCAACGGAAACCATTTTCAGTGCACCGCTGAAAACTCGCGGAGGAACAACCGTAGGGGCGGTAACGATTCTGGCACCGACGGGCCACTATCGAAAAGACATTATTCAGTTCCTTGACGCATTAACGGTACCCATCGGCAACGCGATCGACGTTGTAAAACGTTCCAAACGATCATTGCCGGTTCGCATCTGGCGACAGGTCGTACACGAAGGCGGATGGAAGCGTAAACTGGCGATCACTTTAAGCCTTGCTGCAGTGGCCGGAATTATGGCGATCCCGATGCCCTATCGAATCGCCTGCCGATTCACGATCGAGCCAATGCAGCGGCAGTTCAGCGTGGCCCCTTATGCCGGTCTGTTGCGAACGACATACGCAGAACCCGGCGACATTGTTGAAGAAGGCCAGATTCTGGCTCGCATGGACGATCAGGAAGTTCACTGGGAACTTTCCGGTGTCGAAGCGGATTCCGAACGCGCATCCAAAGAACGCGATGTGCATCTTGTTGATCGCGAAATCGCTCGATCCTATATGTCGGCCCTGGAATCAGAACGTTTGAAGTCACGTTCTGAATTACTGAAACACCGACTGAGTGCTCTGGAGATTCGCAGTGCGGTTCGTGGTGTTGTATTGAGCGGCAGTGTTGACCGACGCGAAAACTATCCCGTTAAAGTTGGCGAACTGCTTTACGAAATTGCACCGATCGACAAGGTGCGCTTTGAAGTTGGCATTCCGGCAGAAGACGTCGTTCATGTTGAAGTCGGGCAGAAGGTCGCTTTGCGAGTTGACGGAAACGTCAGCACTGTTCTGGAAGCCACGATTGATCGAATTCGACCGCGTTCCGAAATCATTGAAGGCAGCAATGTCTTTGTGGCCGAAGTTCGCATGAACATCACGGGGGACGTAACGCTGCTTCCCGGCATGGAAGGAACAGCTCGCGTTGTGACAGCTTCGCATTCGCTGGGCTGGAATCTATTTCATAGAGCATGGGAATATATTGCCAGCAATCTGCTGTGGTAGGCCTTAGCGGGTCGCAGGCTGCAATGGGTGCCAGGCCGCATTCCGCCGCAGCACAAAGTGAGTGGCACCTTGAATAGCGGGTGGAATGTAAAGAGCAAAGAAACAGAACGTCCCTTTGCGGGATCAGGATCGTGCCGTAGAAGCAGACATCAAGCAATCGCTCAGTCGACGGTCAGTGCACAAACGACGCAGGAAACTTGAACATGGTACAGGAAAAATCCAGCCACAGCACAGTACATCTGTCGTCTGTTGTTCTGCGAATTCGTCCGGATCTGGTATTCTCAGTGCGAGAATACGGCAGTCAAATGATGTACGTCGTAGAAGACGATTCCACGTCTCGCTACTATCGGCTGGGGCAGGCGGAATACACATTCGTTTCTTTCCTTGATGGACACAACACATTTGCCGATGCCTTGGGACGCACGGCTGCCGTGATGAACGACCAAGCGTTGACGGAAGACGAAGCTGCAGCATTCTGTCGTTGGCTGGTAGAATCCGGGTTAGCTTCTACTCGCCAGTCTGCAGGTACCGGGCGACTGCTGGAGAGTGCTCAGCAGCAAAGTCGAGCGATGGTGAAGTCCGCCATGAACCCGATGTTCATCCGCATACCGTTGTTTCATCCGGACCACCTGGCGAAACTGGGGGCAACCATGTTTGGCTGGATCTTCAGTGTTCCGGCCTTCATCCTGTGGATTGCGGTTCTGGCAGCGGGGATTCTTGCCGTGTTGGCGGATATGGACGAAGTTCGTCAGAACTCAGGCTCTGTTGTGTCGCCCAACAACTGGATCTGGCTGGTGGTAACGTGGCTGCTGTTGAAGGTCATTCACGAGTCGGCTCATGCAATCGCCTGCTGTCGCTACGGCGGCGACGTACGCGAAGGCGGAGTGATGTTGCTGCTGTTGGCCCCCATCCCCTATGTGGATGTAACATCCGCGTGGCGCTTCGGTTCTCGATGGCAACGCCTGATTACTGACGCTGCGGGAATCTATGCAGAGCTCTTTCTTTTTGGAGTTGCTGCATTGCTGTGGAGCATGTGCGATCCGGGTATGTTGAAGCAGGCTTTGTTTAACATAATGGTAACATCAAGTCTGGTTTCCATTTTAGTAAACGCAAATCCGCTGATGCGGTTTGACGGCTACTTCGCGCTGTGCGACATACTGGAACTGCCCAACCTTGCAGGGCAGGGCCGCAGTTGGCTGGTTGCGACAGCTCGAGATCGTTTTCTTGGAATTTCGCCAGGGCTGCCAGCGTGGCCGGAAACCAAGACCTGGTTCGTCGCATCTTATGGAATTGCCGCATTCCTTTGGAAAATATCTGTCAGCGTGGGAATGATTCTTGCCGCAGATGCGATGTTTTTGGGAGCGGGCGTGATTGTCGCCAGCGTCGCGGCCATGTTGTGGCTGATCCTGCCGCTGTTGAAACTGTTAAAGTTTCTGGCGGTCGGCAGCAAAACTGCTCAACCCAATCGAGCTCGTTTTGGATTTATCGTTGTCATGATGTTTGCGGCAGTCGGTGGAGTATTACGGGCCATTCCGTGGTACGCGAAAACCGAATCGCCAATCGTCGTGGACTATTACCCAATCATCAGCGTTCGCACTCCTTCGGGAGGCTTCGTAGAAGAAGTTTATGTCACATCAGGAGATTTCATCACCGCTGGCACCGCGATCGCTTTGTTGAAGAACGAAGAACAATCATTAGAACATAGAGCCATCGAAACGGAGCTGGAACAGACTCTGCAGCGAGTTCGAATGTTGCGACACCAAAAGAACCTGGCTGCCATGTCAGCAGAAATGAGTCGAGCAGAATCGCTTCAGGAAAGAGCAGGGCAGTTGATTCGCCGAAACGCAGAACGAATGATTGTGGCTCCAGCTGACGGAGTTGTTCTGGACGGTGACGTTGATTCCATGCTGGGCAGATACGTAGAAGCTGGCCAAACAGTGTGTTCACTGGGTTCCGGTCAGCAAAAGAAGGTGCTGGCGATGATCTCGCAGGAAAACCTTCGCACTTTTCAACGAAACCTGGAACGTCCGGTGTCCGTTCATGTTTGGGGCAATGGCTCGACGGTCACCGTCGGAAACGTAAAGAACCTGGCTCCGCGCGGACAAACTGACGTCATTCATCCTGCCTTTGCGGCCACCAACGGCGGCCCTCTGGAAGTCTTTCTCAGTCCGAATCAAAGCTCAGAAGACAATTTTTCACAGAACTCGTCCAGTGGAGTGCAATTGACCACCCCCCATTTTCTGGCTGAAGTTCAGGTCGAGCCCGAAGTACTTGAACCGTTGCGTTCCGGACAACTAGGCACTGCGTTCTTCCGCACAAACGTTGGTTCAACAGGCACGGTTCTGCGTGAATCCGCGATCCAATGGTGGTTAGCTCGACAAAACGCCCTGCGACGTCAGTGGCAGTAGACCTGGTCCACGAACAGCGCCATACCGTGCTGGACCACGTTGCAACTGTTGCGGAACTATTGCCGTTTACCACTAAACATGATTGCGTTTAGCGACACGAAAGCAGGCACAGACGCATTTTCGCAGACAGACTGTGAAGCCATTCGGTCGAACGTTTCCAGTTGTCATAGCTTCCTTTTGCGGGCGGCCGGAAAATGGGAAAACAAACTTCCTGACGAGCCGAATGTCAACAAAGGCGGTCACCAGTCACCGCCCATCATAAATTCGTGGCCGCGGCTTCAGAGGCGACCGGCTTCGTCCTTAGCGTTACGTAAACCCCGATTGGTTTTCTCAACAGCGGCTCACGTGCCAACCTAAGCTGCGCTAAGAAACACTGCAACTGCCAGCGATTCACCGCCTACCCAAACCCAAGCGGATTTTGGTGCTGTTGGTGAATCTGCTCCAGCGTTTGCTGCGGAGCCTGACGAAGTGCATCGCCACCGGTAAAGGACTCGTTCCAGTCACTGACGGGCTGCAGTGTCTGATACGTGCTGTTTGACGCATTCAAACCGAAGTAACCAT
>CALFSX010000059.1 GCA_937916515.1 uncultured Planctomycetaceae bacterium
CCGTCAAACCGTCAAACCGTCAGTACTGCCAGTCAACAGGCTTTGCCCTGCATGAAACTCGGATGCAATCCAGGATTGCAGTTTGCTCACCGCGTTTGCTGACGTTCGGTGCGGTCAGGCCATCTGTGCAAATCTGCGTTTCATCTGTGGCCCCATAAAGCATCAACGCCACGTTCCCCAAAGGCGTTGAACTCTGGATTTTGAGATCAGCGCCCCCCCCAAAAGCACGTTCACGAAAATGGATGTCCCGTCATCTTTAATAAAATGCCGCGGACGGGTGATTTCCATGCGAAATCACGTGTTGCTGTAGAGTTTCCCGGAAATGTGCCAAAATCCGAAAGTCACGCGTGAGATTTCAAACTCGCGCAGGACTACGCATAGCAGAGGAAGCATTTTATGGCACTGCCGGAAACACGTCACAGCCTGATTGTCCGCCTGAAAAACCAGGCTGACGAACCGGCGTGGCGTGATTTTGTAACGGACTACGACCGTTTCTGATGCGACTGGTTGCTCGACAAGGCGTGCCGGATCACCACGTTCAGGACGCAACCCAGCAGATTCTGATTGCCATCGGACGCTCCATCGAAAACTGGAAGCCCGACGAACGCCCCGCCTCGTTCAGACGATGGCTATCAACGGTTTCCCGAAATGTCGTTATCAAATTCATGACTCGCGAACGCAAACAGGCAGGCAGCCCCGGCGGCACAGAATGGGGCGAACAACTGAAAGAAATTCCCGCGGCCCCCGACGCAACTCAAGTGGCTCGCTACCAACATGAACTCATCATCTGGGCCGCAGATCAAGTTCGGCACGAATTTCTGGCGACCAGCTGGGCTGCCTTCTGGAACACCGCCATCGAAGGCAAGTCCGTCGCAGACGTTGCGGCTAAGCTAAACATAACCCCCGGAAGTATCTACATGTCTCGCAGCCGCATCGTCGCACGCATCCGCAATCGCATCGAAGACCTTAACCCTGAAGCCCGTAAAGCTGAAAACTGAAACCCGCCCTCCCATGCCCAAACTTTCCTCAAACTGCAACCCCGCTCTTCTGCAGCAATCGTTGCATGAAGCTCTGACCGAACAGCAGGAAGAACAGCTTGCGGAACACCTGAATCAGTGCCAGCCATGTCGCGAACAACTGGAATCGCTGGCGGCCTGTCACGACGACTGGCAACACATCGAAAGTGTTCTGCGCACAGAAGCCAGCGGTGAACACCTGATCGCTGACGAAGGTTCTTCCAGCGAAATTTTGTTGTCAGACTTTGCCGTCGATTTTCTGCAGCCATCGCCCGAACCCGATTCCATTGGTCGACTGAACAATATCCAGATTCGATCGGTCATCGGACGAGGCGGAAACGGCATCGTGTTGAAGGGCTTTCAGCCAGAACTAAACCGTTTAATCGCCGTCAAAGTAATGGCCCCGCATCTGGCCACCAGCGCCGCGGCAAGGCAGCGATTTGCACGAGAAGCTCAAGCGACCGCCGCAATTGTGCATCCCAACGTGATGCCGATTCTAAGCGTCAATTCTTCCGGCCAATTGCCGTTTCTGGTAATGCCATATGTCGACTGCGAATCGTTGCAACAGAGGCTGGACCGATGTGCAGCATTGCCTGTGGTTGATGTGCTTAGAATCGGCCTGCAGGTTGCTCGAGGACTGGCGGCCGCTCACGCTCAGGGGCTTGTGCATCGAGACGTGAAGCCCGCCAATATTCTGCTGGAACGCGATGTGGATCGAGTCATGTTGACAGACTTCGGACTTGCCAGAGCCGTCGATGATGCGTCGTTGACTCGCACGGGCCTGATTGCCGGAACGCCGCAGTATATGTCGCCAGAACAGGCGCGAGGCGACGCGATTGATACCCGCAGCGACCTGTTTAGTTTTGGCAGCGTGTTATACGCCATCAGCACCGGGCGGCCTCCGTTTCGAGCCGAAACAAGTTACGGCATCCTGCGTCGAGTCACCGATGAACCGCAGCGACCGGCCACGGAACTGAACACGTCCCTTCCCGTCTGGTTAAGTTCCATCATCGACAGGCTGTTGGCCAAGTCGGCAGAAGATCGATTCGCGTCCGCCAACGAAGTTGCCGAACTGCTGGAAGGCTGCCTGGCTCACGTGCAACAGCCGAATGTGTTGCCTTTACCAGCCGCCGCGCGAGAACTGGTGCAGGCCAGGTTTTCAGCCCGACGCCTTGCGACGATCACTCTTGTCTTTGCGATTGCCGTGACTTTGCCACTGCTGCTTTCCAGGTACCTTCCTTCCGCAAAAGACCCAAAGCAGAATCAGGGCGTCTGGCACTTTGAACAGAAAGTCAAAGACATCAGCCCCGATGAAGTCGCCGCCTCAGCAACAAGCGAAAGCGTGCCTGCTGCCGAGCCAAACGAAGAATACTCGCACGACGAAATCGCCAGTGAAATCCAGTCATTGGATGCAGAAATCGACAGCCTGCTGGAAGCCACTCAGTCAACAGACAAGGCGATAAAACCGGAATAGAACCCCGATCGGAATTCGACCGCAGAGTAGGGCCGGTTCCCACCGGCCGCTGTTTGTGGCCTCGGCCGGTAGGAACCGGCCCTACGAAACTGAAACCAAACACCAACACAAAGCCCCGGAGGGGCGATAGCTGCCTGCCGGTGACGACAGTGGCTGTCGATTTAATCGGTAACAAGCCCCAGTCGGATTAGCCGCAGGGCGTTAGCCCCGGTTGTTTCTGTGATCCGCACTAAACCGGGGCTAACGCCCTGCGGCTGATGTGGTTAACAGAAATACCGACCTTTTCGTTGAACGTGGCGATGTGTAGTTTGCCCCACGCCTTCACTCAAATTCTTCACAATGGATCTCAACCACATCATAATATTCCAACCCCATCTGGAGTCGAACATGAAAACCCTGGCGTCACGAATACTATTAACCGCTCTGGCTGCGATATTCACCAGCTCAAATTCTTGCATCGCACAGTCAGAATCACCAGCTGCCATTGCCAACGAACAGCCGTCGCAGACAACTGCCGATGACACTTCAACCAAAGAGACGACAGGCGAAGGCAGCAAATCAACGGAACAGGCTCAGCCGGATGCAAACGCAATTTTGCCCCAAACGAGTGGTTTCGGTGGCGGTTACGGCGGCATGTCCGGTGGATTCGGCGGCGGAGGCGGAGGCTTCGCCGGTAGCGGTGGCTACGGTGGAGGACTCAACACATCGGAACGACTTGTGAGCAGTGTTCAAGTAATGATTGGGTGGTCTGCTGAAAAAGATGAACTGCGAGGATTCAGCAACAGCCTGGGTGAATGGGCGATCCTTAAAGTTCCAGTGCAACCGCAGATCGTTCCTGTAGCTGGTGGAGACGTTGCGGCTGTGCGATTACAGAACGCCATGGCGGCCTACAGCGGAGCCAATGGGCGTTGGGATCTGGTCACTCTTCCCAAAGAATCGAAAGCCGTCCCTGTTCTGCACGAACATGTCGCACAGTTTCAGGACGGAGAACACCTCTACACCTTCGCCGCCGCCAAAGGAATGTGGACTTCACCAACGGACGATGATCTACAGGTTGGGGAGTTCTCGTGTGAATTCGACCAGGCGGTGAACCCTAACCTGGATGCGAGATTTAACCAATGGCTCGATGATCCCGAGAACCCACATCGAACACACCTGGTGATTTACTCAAATCCATTTAATCCCTACCAGTATTGGAACGTGCAATACTCGCGGCTAACTGCCATGAAGGCCGCCCAGGCCCACCTCGATTCGCTAAAATCAGCCGACATCGTTTTAGCGCAAGGCGCTGGGCACCAGAATCGTTCTCCGGCGCCCATCACACAACCAACGCATGGCAATTCCAGCAACAGCAACGTAGACGATTTGGATAATTGGTCACCCTCACCGCTAAGCCGCTCGCTGGCTGATGTTGAAAACGAAATTGCTGAAACAGCGGCTGTGTTGCTGGCGGTCGAAGCCGAATGTCAAGCCGTCGCCGCTGCTGTTCGTGAGCAGAATTCTGATGAAGTTGACATAACAGAACTCAACTTATTGGTCACCACAGCCTTCGATGTTCGGCACAAATTACAAACGGCGGAATCTGAAAAGCTGGAGATCAAACTGGCAGCGATCAAACAAAACCTGACAGGTCGGAATTCCAATCGCGCCCGCATCGTTGAACGCCGAATCGAAGAACTGCTGGACCCCAACGGCACCGCAACATCGTGGCTGGGTTCAGCCACAAAATCATCTTTTATGATTGGGAAGACCAAAGACGGCAACGATGCTGCGTTGAGCATGCAGCAGGCAGAATGGCCTGCCAAACATGGTTTCGAAGCAACTGCTGAATCGAACAATGCGAATTCACCAACAGGACTGGCCGCCCCGCCGCTGATGACACTGGCTGAATTTCTGAAGAGACAAACAGACACCCCGTACGTGCTGTCGCGTCCGAATTCCAATCAATATATTACCTTGCCGAGTCCGTCGGAGGCCGCACAGAAATTGCGCAGTGCACGCTCAAATCTCAACAGCAAAAACGACGAAATTCGCAAGCATGAGGCCTTCATTCTTCGTATGGGCGAAGGACTGAGACATTCCCAAAACAACGCTCATCCGCTCGATTATCGCAAACAGGAGATTGCGACTTTGGAAAAGATGCTGGAAATACGTCGAAAGCAGTCGAAAAAAGCGGAATCGGAATGGAGGGCCGAATGGAACAACTATCAAAGTTATCTGAAGCTGCTTCAGCTCGACGTAGATCAAAACCAGCAGAATGTGGAATCAGCCAAACGATTGTTCAGTGATTTCCAGCGTGACAAAGATGGTCGCCCTACGTCAAGTCCAGCGCATCAGTCCGAACAGGAACTGCATTCGTTCGAAAATCAGCTACAAAGAAGTCAGGCGATTTTCGAACTCTACAACAACATCGCAACCACGGAACCTGAACTGAATCCGGATTACCAGCCAGCTGCTGCGGAGTAACCTGGCATCCAACGCTGTGAGAAGATCAAGCAGCACAACATCGCGAAAATTCGCAGCGAGCTTATGAACTAATGGAATATCGCGGCGAGTGGCCGCGATCAAACAAAAGCAAGCCGCGCACCGCCGGCATGTGACATTTCCGCATGTCGTCGCTCCGCGACTTTCAAGGCAGCGGTCGCCCTTCCCCAATGCTTCCGCCTTTCGCACTCCCCTCTGCTCCTCTGCTCCTCTGCTC
>CALFSX010000060.1 GCA_937916515.1 uncultured Planctomycetaceae bacterium
AACAACCAGAAGTGGTACGAACGATGAAAATTACAAGAATAGCAGCCTATCAAGTAGACCTTCCGTTGCACGAAGGCAGTTACAAATGGTCAGGCGGTAAGTCCGTCGATGTATTCGACAGTACGATAATACGAGTCGAAACAGATGCTGGTGTAGTGGGTCACGGCGAGGTCTGTCCTTTGGGACCGTTCTATCTGCCGGCTTATGCCGGAGGTGTCAGAGCAGGGATCGCCGAATTGGCCCCGCTATTGCTGGGAAAAGATCCGATAGGTATCGGAAGTTTGAACAACTTCATGGATAAGGCCATGAAAGGCCACCCGTACGTGAAAACGGGAATAGACATCGCCTGCTGGGATATTTTGGGACAGGTGGCCGGATTGCCCGTTTGCGAACTGCTGGGCGGCAGATACGGCGAAGACTTTGTGCTGTACCGAGCTATTTCTCAACAGCCACCAGCTGAGATGGCAAAGAACGTGGAAAGTTATCGCAACGAAGGTTACCGTCGATTCCAGCTGAAAGTTGGTGGAGATCCGGATGAAGACATCGAGCGAATCCGAGCCGTTCGCAAGATTCTGGAACCAGGTGACAAGCTGATCGCCGACGCCAACACTGGCTGGCTGATGCACGAAGCCGCCAGAGTTGTCAGAGGCGTGAAAGACGTGGACGTGTACATAGAACAACCGTGTTTATCGTACAACGAATGTCTGTCAATTCGTCGAAGAACAGATCACCCTTTTGTGATGGACGAACATATCGATGGCATGGACGTGCTGATGAAGGCTCATGCTGATCAGGCCACCGACGTGGTGAACATAAAAATCAGCAAGTTTGGTGGCTTAACAAAAGCGAAGCAAGCTAGGGACTTGTGTATATCTTTGGGTATCGCGATGACTTTGGAAGACAGTTGGGGTGGCGATATCACCACAGCTGCGATTGCTCATCTGGCTCACAGCACACCGCCAGAGTTTCTATTCACCAGCACCGACTTCAACAGCTATGTCACAGTCAGCAACGCCGCTGGTGCGCCTCAACGTAAGAACGGTCGCATGTCGGCTTCGACAGAACCGGGTCTCGGCGTTCAACCCCGCTTCGAATTGTTCGGCGATCCATTGGTTGATGTGAAGGTTTAGAGCACAGTAAACCATCAATGGCAATCCGCCTGGATTTTCTGGCGTAGCAGCCACGAAAAGACGTTATCACGATAAAGAAACCTTAAAAGTAGTAAACGGATTTATAGATGCATAGTCAGCTACATTTCTTTACGTGGTTGGTGTTACTGCTTACAGGCGTCACCCAGGCAGACGACTGGCCTCAATGGGGTGGCCCTCAGCGAGACATCGTCTGGCGGGAAACAGGGATCGTGGCTACGTTTCCGACGAATGGTTTGCTTCCACGAGTCTGGTCGGCAGAAGTGGGCGAAGGCTATTCTGGTCCCGCCGTGGCGGATGGACTGGTCTATTTAACCGACCGCATTCAGGACGAAGGTAACGAACGAGTCCTTTGTTTTGATGCTGAAACCGGCAAGGAAGTTTGGAAGCAGGAATACGCTTCTCGCTATACGGTGAGTTACCCAGCCGGTCCTCGCGCGACACCGGTGATCGACGAAGGGCGGGTGTTTACCATAGGCGCCGTCGGGCAAATGTTTTGTTTTGACGCCAAAACGGGAGCAGAAATCTGGAAGATAGATTTTCAAGCAGACTTTGGCACGAAGCTGCCGATCTGGGGCATGGCCGCTTCGCCATTGGTTGATGGTCAACAGCTGATCACATTGGTCGGAGGAGCGAACGGAGCATTGGTCGTAGCGTTTGACAAGGCCACGGGTAAGGAACTTTGGCGAGCACTGGATGATGAAGTCATCGGTTATAGTCCGCCGGTGATCTATGAATTCGGTGGCCGTCGGCAACTGATTATCTGGCATCCATCGGCGGTGACATCACTGGATCCAGAAACTGGAAAAGTGCTTTGGGAAACGCCGTGGGAGATCAGATACGGCTTAACAGCACCGATGCCGCGTAAGATCGATGACCACTTGTTTATGACAGCTTTCTACGACGGTCCGCTGATGCTGAAAGTTGGCAGCGATCACGCCGACATCGTGTGGAAAGGCAAAGGTAAAGATGAACAGCAGACCGACGGACTTCACTCAATTATTCCCACACCCTGGGTAGACGCGGATAACATTTTTGGTGTGTGCAGCTATGGCCAGTTGCGAGCACTCAACACAGCGACGGGTGAACGCCTTTGGGAGACGCTGGACGCGACTGGTAGCGGTCGCTGGTGGAATGCTTTCATAATTCCTCACGAAGATCGCTACTTCCTGCACAACGAACAAGGCGATTTGATAATCGCCGACTTGTCGGCGGAAGGTTACAAGGAAATCAGTCGAGCGAAACTGGTGGAACCGACTCGAGCCGTGCAGCGACGAATGACGATCTGGTCGCATCCCGCTTTTGCAATGAAGAGTGTGTTTGCTCGCAACGACAAAGAACTGGTGAGAGTGAGTCTGGCGAAATAATGTGGCAGCCCTTCTTATCAAGCAAACGCATCGGCAGTTCGAAGCCGGCAGCGGATCGTTCGCAAATCAGTCGGTCGGAGTTTCATAAAGACTACGATCGAATCATATTCAGCAGCGCATTCAGGCGTCTGAGCGAAAAAACTCAGGTGGTGCCCTTTCCCAAGTCGGATTACACACGGCAGAGGCTGACGCACAGCTTGGAAGTGTCGTGTGTGGGTCGTTCGCTGGCCACCAGCATTTACGATCTGGTGCGTCAGGAAATCGAGAAGTATGTTTCTCAGGGAGACTTCGAAGCAATCGTAGCGGCCGCCTGCCTTGCTCACGATATTGGCAACCCGCCTTTCGGTCACTTTGGAGAGAAGGCGATTCAGGATTGGGCGGCCAGCAATCTGACACAGCCTTGTTTTCAGGAACTAACCAGCGCCGAACGTAGAGATCTGACTCACTTTGAAGGCAACGCTCAGAGCTTTCGAGTACTGACGCGACTGCAGATGAGCAATCGACGGGGTGGTATGCGTTTAACGGCTGCTACGTTAGGAGCGTTGGTGAAGTATCCTCGCCCAAGCGACGTAGAACAGCCACTACTGAAGAAGCACGGCTTCTTTCAGGATGATGCTGAACTGTTTCAGGAAGTGTTTGAAACAGCCGGTCGCACGGCGGACGAATATGGGCAGTTCGCCAGACATCCATTAGCCCTTCTTTCAGAAGCCGCTGATGATATCTGTTACGCGATTATCGACCTGGAAGACGGTTGCAAGGCCGGACTTATACCAGTGGCCGAAGCTTTGGATATACTGGAAAATCTAAGCACGGGCTGCACCGGATCAGAATCGATGCCGGATTCAGATCGACTGTCGATGGGGCGAGCGATGTCGATTAATGTGTTGGCCAATCAATGTGCGGAAGTATTTCAGACGCACATGAACAGCATCCTGGATGGCAGTTTTATAGGACCGTTGATTAAACAGGTGCCAGCCGCCGAACCTTATTCGGAGGCCAAAAAGGTAGCCGTTCGACAGGTGTTTAACAGCGAGCGAGTTCTGGAGCTGGAAGCCGCGGGCTATCGAGCAATTCAGGGTTTACTGGACATACTAACGTCGGCAGCGTTGGCAGAGTCGCCCAGCAGCTACGATCAGCATGTTGGAAAGCTGACTAAGCTTAGAATTGAAGAAGATATGACAGCGTATCAGAAGCTGCTGGCATGCACAGACAAAGTGAGCGGCATGACAGACCGCTATTGTATTGAGCTGTATCGAAAACTATCCGGCCATGCTTTAGAGTCCTACTTAAAATGAAGCGAACAGCGTGCGCAAGATTATTGTAGCGACAACGGAGCGGCTCGGCGAATCGCACGTCCTAACTGTTGCTAGGTGCCACGCCACAGGGTCAAGGGCGAAGCCGTTGTTAGGTTAGTTTGGTATGACATTACCGGTAGTCACCACAAACACATGGTCCTGAACAGCTAAGAAGTCAGAATTGTTATGAAGTCAGTCGCTGTAATCGGCGGTGGGCCAGCCGGGTTAATGGCGGCGGAAGTACTGTCGAAGGCAGAGCTTGAAGTCGCAGTCTATGAAGCCAAATCATCGTTGGGACGCAAGTTTCTGGTGGCTGGCAAGGGTGGACTTAACCTGACGCACGCTGAACCGATCGCCGCGTTTCTGTCTCGATTCGGTTCCAGATCGGACGTCATTCAACGCATGCTTTCACAGTTTGGACCGAACGAAGTGAAACAGTGGGTGCAATCGTTCGGGATCAACACATTCGTGGGTCCGTCCGGGCGAGTGTTTCCGGAAGACATGAAGGCGTTGCCAATATTGAAACTCTGGACGCAACGTTTGGTCACCAGCGGCGTGAAGTTTCATACGCGACATCGGTGGCTGGGATGGAATGCTGATCATTCAATGCGGTTTTCGACACCAACAGGTGATCACAGCGTGCGGGCCGACGCAACAGTGCTGACTCTTGGAGGAGCCAGCTGGCCGAAGCTGGGATCGGATGGTCACTGGGTGCCGTTGCTGCAGGAAAAGAACATCGAAGTGGCTAAACTGAAGCCAGCCAATAGCGGCTTCGACATAGTGCTAAGTAAACACTTTACAGAACGCTTCGCCGGCGAGCCGTTGAAATCAGTGGTGTTGAAGTTTACAGATTCGGCAGGTCAAACATTTCAACGCCAGGGCGTTTGTACGATGACGGCAAACGGCATCGAAGGAAGTTTGATCTACGCAGCATCGGCCCTGCTTCGCGACGAGATAGCCAGCAGCGGTTCAGCGACGATTTTTCTGGATCTGGCACCAGACCGATCAGAGCAGCAATTGCAGCAGCGATTGTCACAGCCGCAAGGATCGCGTTCGATCTCAAGTCATCTTCGCATCAAAGCAAACATAAAAGGAGTTGAAGGGAGTCTGCTGCGAGAGTTTGCCGCCGATGCTGTACACGACAGCCATCGGTTAGCTCACGCCATCAAAAACCTGCCAATAACATTAACCGCGGCTCGTCCTATCGCTGAAGCGATCAGCACAGCAGGAGGAGTTCGGTTTGAATGTTTGGACAACAATCTGATGGTGAAGTCTCTACCAGGACTGTTTTGCGCAGGAGAAATGCTGGACTGGGAAGCACCAACCGGAGGCTACCTGTTGACCGCTACTCTGGCAACAGGGCGAGTCGCCGGACAAGGCGTCATCGACTGGTTGAGTCGTTAACCAGTAGCGTTATTTCGTATTCAGCAGACCAGTAGACTTCATCCAGGCGGCCAGGTTGTTGTTCCATGATGAAACAGGATTTTCCGATGGTCGCATGCCGTAGCCGTGCCCACCTTTCGCGAAAGCGTGCAGTTCAGCAGGAACGCCGTGTTCCTTCAGCCGCACGAAAAGTAACGCTGATTGAGCTCCACGCATTGAATCGTCCCATGTGACGGCCATGAACGCAGGAGGTGTTTGTTTGGTGACCGCTACAAGATCACCGAGCTCCGCGACCTTGTCGTTATAGTTGTTGCCCAAATACGCGGCATAGATCGGGCAGATGAAGTCTGGTCGGCAACTCAGATCATCAGCATCGTCGACTTTCTCATACGTTCTGGTGTTGAACTGAACGCCGGACATCACGGTTAAGTGACCTCCCGCAGAGAAGCCCAGCGTGCCGACGCGGTGTGGATCGAGCTTCCATTGATCGGCCTGGTGCCGGACAACTCGGATTGCTCGTTGCACGTCCTGAAGTGGCTCCCAGTGAAACTTATCGGGGTTGCGTCGAGGAACACGATACTTCAGAACGAAGGCCGTGACACCGATCGAGTTAAACCACTCGGCAATTTCCAAACCTTCTTTTGGCCATGCCAGAATGTTGTAGGCACCACCCGGACAGATGATGACAGAACAGCCGTTGGCTTTGTCAGGATCAGCCTGGTAGACCGTCAACGTAGGTACATCAACATACTTGATGCGTTCTTCGGTGAGCTCAGACTTCAGTCGTTCGATGGTCTGATCGTCAAGCTTCACAGCGTCAGCTGGCAGACCGGTCGGCCAGATGGCTATTTCAGCATGTTCCAGTGCTGCAGCCGGTTGCGAAAGGCTGGTCGCAGACAACAGACACGTAGCGAGGCAATGGGTGGTGATCAGCAAAACTCGGAACATGAGGTTCGTTCGATAGCGGTGTTAGTAAGTAACGAAATAGACACAAGAAAACGTTAATCAAGCAGAACGCGGTTTAGCGAAGCGGATCGTTATCGGACAACGTTTTTTACAGGTTTGCCGTCGATTGCAAGCATCTGTGAATTGGTGAGCGAGTCGCCGAAACGGTCAAAGTCTTTGAAGCTCCAGACCACGTTTTTCTGACGATCAACTTCTATCAGTTGAGGATTTTCGGGACCAGCGTGGCAGTTCCCTATCAAAATATTCCCGTTGGGAAGCACCTGCAGAGACGTAACCCACGCCAGCTGGATGCCTGGCAGGTCGTTTTGATGGATGCTCCAGACGTCCTGGCCTGCTCGGGTCACTTCGATGATGCCATGACCGTTACCCGTGCTGATCAGCGTATTTCCGTTCTTTAGGCGGATGGCACTAAAGCACTGATTGCCGTAAGCTTCCACGCCGTGTCCGTTGGCAGGTTCGCGCCCAAACAGCGGGACAGCGTATTCCCAAACAACCTTGCCGGCGGAATCGTATTCTCGAACCGCAGCGTCGCCTTCGTGACAGACAAGGTAGTTGCCGTTGCCGATGTTTCTGACGAGTCGCGTGTCACGGTGAGCATTCGGAGCGGCCACCTTTAGAGGAATCCAGTGAACAAGTTCGCCCGCGTTGTTTAGTTCGATAATGCGAGACCGGCCGGATTCGACAACCATGGTGTTGCCGTTTTCTAAACGCTGAAACGCGTGTATTTCAATGCGACGACCCTCATTACCGGCAGCCGTTTTTGCTTCGTATTGCCAAACGGTTTCATTTGATTTCGGATCCACTTCCACAACGTGAGTCCACGTGTTCTGAAACAGAATATTTCCGTTTGGCAGCACGTGCAGATCGTGCAGCGGGCCAATCTTGTATTCCCATTCGATAGCGCCGTCTTCACCAACAATGGCGATGCGTTTCTTAGACGAATCGGCAGCGATAAAACGTCGAGTTGGCCCATCGGCGGCCAGCGCAGAATTGGTGGTCATCAAACACGTAAGTGTCAGCAGAAAGTAGTGATGAAATCGCATGATCGCCTGTGAAGTGAGTAAAGTAGTGAGTCAGTGGAAGGAAGAGAGCACGGTGATGCATCGAAAATAGCGACAGTAGAACAAGGCCAGTGACATCGACCGTTCGATGGACCATTGTTGCACGGTGACAGCCATAATCACAAGCCATCAGAAGAAACCGATGGTTTAGGGAAGCGTTCTGGCTAATCGAATGCCAATAATAAAATTCTGTTCTTCAGGATAGGCAACGCGTCGAGCAGACCGTGCATCTTCTTCCTGACTGCCGAATGAACCTCCTCGGAGTATCCGGTTGTCGGTACCGTCAATAGGCCCAAAATGGCCAGTAGCCAGCATGAACGGAACATCTTTGTCATACCTGTACTTGGCTTCCTGACACCATTCCGCCGCGTTCCCCAGCATGTCAAACAAGCCGAATTGATTCGGCAGAAGAGTACCAACCGGAAGCATGTAGTCGTCTTTTGACAGAGCTGAGTACCAGGAATAGTTGTCGATCAACGACTGAGTTTCCCCGTAATATCGCGAGGTTGTCGTACCAGCTCGGGCAGCACATTCCCATTCTGCTTCGCCCGGAAGGCGGTAACCAGTGCGTTCATACCAGTCGCTTGCCAGCAGCATTCGAGTCGAATCACCGGGATCCTCTTCGTAACACCATTGTGAGGATGGAATACCTTCCTGTTCACTTAACCAGTTGCAGTACTGAGCGGCAAGATGCCAACCAACAAGCGTTATCGGGGAATCAGGTGTCGGAGAATCCTGAGCGTTGTAACTGTTGTACTCAGGATCGAATGACAGAAATTGAGCGACCGTGACTTCCTTCGCAGCAATGGCATAACTTTTAGTAATCCGGCGTCGATGTCGATCTTCATCATCAGATTCGGTGCCCCCGTCCCGATCAGCTTCATTGATGGGTGACCCCATCAAAAATTCCTGAGGTTGCACAACAACAAACGTATGGTCATCCTGCTTTGTGACGTACCAACCTCGTTCGCCCACGACTGTTCCCAAAGCATATTCTTTGCGAATCTCAGCAAGTTCGTCGGAACGATTCATCTGTTTCATAGCCCACTCAATCGCACCATGGACGCCAGGGTCGACATCATCACTGAACCACGGCAACAGACTGTCAGCGGCTCTGTTCAACATGGCATCGTCAAGCCGATCGCCTTTGGTAAGTTGGCCGATGGCCAATATCAGTGAGTATCGCTGTGCCGGATTTGAAGTCTGCTGCATCGCATCAAGAATCAAGTCAGGGTCGGTTTCATAACGAAGCGTTCGATCCAGAAAATCGCTGGTCAAGCGAGCGTCGGGTATCAGCTGGAAGATCGGCCAAACGTTGGATGCGGCCTGAAAACGAATTAAGGTTGCCGCCGCCGCCGCCTGGCGAATCACTAACTCTTCCTTTTTGGTGTCCTCAACAAGAGGTCGATGCCACACCATGGAAGTCAGCAGTGATCGTGAAGAGAGATCGGTGGCGTTAGAAGGCTGATGAACGGCAATGGCGACAGGTCGATAGCCATCGGTTCGCAGCGACTTAATCTGCGGTACGATTTCGTTGACAGCGACATCATGAAGAAGCCGTGATTCAAAATTGACGTCGGCCTGCCAGAGAGAAGCGAATTCACGAGGCTGGCCAGACAAACTGGCACCAGACAAGTTGGTGATAGAGGAATTCTGCGGACCATCCCCAGTCTCAGCGACACTGGCAGCAACGGCGACGTCCCATTGAGGACGATGGAACAACTCGAAGCCCTCATACGCCAGCTTCGCATCGGCCAGATTACCTTCCGTCGACCAAACGCCGGAATAGACTCGCTCGCCATCATCGTTGTTGGCAACAGAGATGGTTAACTGAGAAACAAATTTCTGTTCCTTTAATTCAGCCGCACGGGTCCAGAAGTTTGTCTGCAATTCATTGACAACCACGGTGCGCTGGTCTTCGATATTTGTCCGCTCACAGAACAGGACAACGAAACGTTCATAGCTGCCAGGGCTGGCTACGACATCGGCAACAACCAGGTTCCTCTTCTCCGCAGCGGCGATTTGATCATGCAAATCTGTTTCGGAAATGTCCGACAACAGGTTCCAGTCCAAAGCATCGCGCGTCCAGACGCAGGCGACCAGTGTTTGGCGAGCGTCTGACAAGTCTGCAGCCGAAGTGTCGGCGGGCGACGACGCCAGAAACGGGCGAACTCGAACAGGGCGATAACCAGAACTTCGAAGTGTTTCAGCAACGTCCAAAAATACCGTCCATGACATGTCCTGACAGAAAGCAAAGTGCTCATCCAGTAGTCCGTGAGCGGACTCGATCGCAACCTGAGTTACCGGAGCGGGCCTCGTCCACCCAGGGCCAGCCTTGCTGATCGGCCAGGTTGGATTCACTTGCTTTTGAAGCTCGGCTTCCAGCAGTCGAATAGCATCAGTTTTGTGGACTTCCAATACAGGAAACAGCACGTCCGCCGATTTTGGATCCGCAGCCAACATCAGTTCAGTCAGTATATCAACGTTGTTCGCCGCGAAGTCAGCCAGCAGCGACGCAGAAACGGACCGCTTCAGAGTATCCCGACTGCTGTCGAAATAGATCAGAGCGAGAGGCTCAACCAGGTCTTTGGAAACGGGCTGCACAAGTTTCTGATAATTCCCAATAAACACGGGCGCTCTTAATACAAGGGCAGCTGGGACAAATGTGGTGAATTCGGTATCCAGCCAATAACCATTCTGATGGTCTAAATTCGCGAGAACACAGGCAGCATGAAATCGTCTGTCTTCCGGTTCATCGGCGTCTTTAGCGATTTTCCAATAGGCAGAATTCACTGTGGTCTGATGCGGTCGTAACAACTCGATCAATGGCCCGAATTGGTTTGGCGCGGCCGAAAGCAGTCGTTCCTGAAGAAATTCCAGAATCAAGGGATCACCGGGCTGTCCGTTGGCGACAAGGGCAAGACCGGCATTCAACTTCTTGCTGGAGTCGTCGGCTTCGTGTTCGTATACCTTAAGCAGCAACGGATTCGCGATATCACGATAGGAATCCAGACGATCAATTGTTGCTGCGACTAAATTTGTGTCCGCGGATAACACAGCATCGACTCGGCCTCTCGCTTCCAAAAGATTGTTTCGGGATTGATTGCGAAGAATGAGACCATAGCTGATGACGGTCAACACCGACAATATCACCGCCGCGACGGTAATTCGGGTTCCATGAAGCTTCGCCGCTTGCCGCATCATCGCTGCCTGACCATCGGACCACATTCTGGCCGGAGTCAGTGAGCGAATGCTGAGCCATTCAACAAATGACGGCAAATATCGGTTTTCGCGTTTGGCCGTCCAAAGAGTCGATCGTTCGTTCAGCAACAGTTGAGCTCTGCCTTCGCGAGTCTCGCGTTGTTGACGAGTCAGCCATTCTCGCAGCGACGGCACCAAATAGTCGTGCGTCAACTGATAGAACATAGAGACCGAATCAGACTTCGAACGCGATTCGTGGCCTTCCGGGTCAGTGGGTGTGATCAGCCGAAGTTCGCCGTCAAGTACTCGAAGCAGGGCCGCTACATCAGCGGGTCGGTTCTGGCAGCCGGACACGGCGATCAGTTCTTCGTGCGATCGCATGTGGCCTTTGATGTCGGTACCAAGTTCCGGCAGCAGCGCCTGCAGGACGGCTCTCGCGGGACCAGCCAGTAAACGATGCTGAGGGTTCGACTGCGGCGAGCAGAAAGTTTCTTCCAGAAAGTTAAGTCCGATTCCTCTGGCCCCACCGACCTGAAGTAACGTGGATGGCACCCATGTCTTGTTTTTCACCATTTCGGCGAATAAAGAAATGCGAACGGATACAACTTTCCCGTCTTCAGCAAGACCATCAATTGCCTCAGCGACGAACCGATTTTCTTCGACAGAAAGTTGACCCGAATTACTCGGCAGTTTGCCAAATGCCTGACCAAAACGAATCAAGACTTTTTCGGCATGTGGAGTGTCAAAGAGGTCGACCGTGGTAAAGTTGTGACCCTGCAGGATGGGAATATCCAGCACGTTCATCAACCTGGCGGCGGCCATGGCAAAGTCGTCGCGAACCATCACGATGGCCTGCACCGCACCGCCATCGCACTGCCTGAGAGCTCGGACAAGGTCGCTATCCGGATCAGCTCGATGAGCATGTAGCCATTGTTCGAACTGGTCCAAGACGATGACGATCTTTCCGCGAGGGTGTCGTCGCAGTTCAGCAAACGTGTCAGCGATATTGGCGTTGGCTGGCAAATCAGAAAATCGCTTGTGCAGACCGCGCAGGATCCTAAGTTCTGTTTCCTCAGGAGTCGCTTCCAGGTAGATAGCCGTCACGTTATCGGCGAGTCTCGGCAGCAGCGCAGCTTTCACTAAAGAAGACTTGCCGCACCCGCTGGGACCGTAGATCAGACCGACGCTGAAAGTTTTCTCCGGATCAGGTTGTTCGATCTGCTGTTTCCAAAACGCAATTCCTTCTGGCAATCCGTCTCGGTTTCGAGTGCCCGGCAACAGTTCTAAAAAGAAGTCCGCATCGCTGGCGTCGAATGATCGAAGTCCCTTGGGTACGATCTGTCTGGCCGCTTTCGGCATACCATCAACGACGGCAGGCTGTAGCCATTGTTCAAGATCGTCAGCAAACGCAGCAGCAGTTTCGTGCCGCCCTGAAGCCCGCTTGGAGAGGCTTTTCAGACAAATTCGTTCCAGTTCAGCGGGAACGGACTCGGCAATCTGACGTGGCGGTGCGGGGTCGATGTGAATGACCTGGTGCAACGTTTCGTTCAAAGTTGAGCCGCCGAAAGGTCGACGGCCGGTCAGCAATCGGTAGAAGACCACACCGAGAGAAAATACGTCGCTGCGGGCATCCAGACGATGACCTTCACCTCGCGCCTGTTCGGGGCTCATATACGATGGAGTGCCCGAAATTCCCAAAGACTTCCCAATGTCGTCTTCTCGCATGGCCAGACCAAAGTCGGTGACGTAGGGCATATTGGTCGGCAGTTCGATCAGTATGTTCGCGCCTTTGATGTCGCGATGGATGATCCGTTTCTGGTGAGCATGATGAAGGGCTCGCGCAATGGGTATCAGCAAGCTGGCGGTTTCATGATACGTTGGAGGCTGATCTTTGATTTTCTGAATCAAATCGCAGCCTTCGATGTACTTGGAAACGACATAGATGGAACCATCTTCAGCTCGCCCGACGTCATACACGGGAACGATGTTCGGATGATCCAGAGTCGCGACGGTTCGAGCTTCTTCCAGGTATGCTTCGGCATCTTCCGGCTTCATGAACCGTTCTGGCTTTGGAACCTTGATCGCCACAAATCGTAGTAGTTCCTCATCCTGAGCCAGCCAGACTCGACCAAACGCGCCGGAACCCAGCAACCTTACCAGCTTGTAACGGCCAAGTTGCTGGCCTGCTGTAACAGCTTCGACCTGTTGCATTCTTGCCGTTGCTGACAGCCCATCTTCGGATATCGAGATGGGATGGCCAACGTTCGGATCAACAGTATCGGTAAGATACGCCAATTGCTGCGGCAGTCGTGCAGCGATGTCGCCAAAGCGAGCGCTATACTCTTCAACACTTGGTTGCTGACCTATTTCACACCGTATGCCGAATTCACCAACAATCAGTCGCAGACGAGATTCATCGTCAGAACTCAGAGCAGGTAGCTCGGCCAGGTAGTCTTCTACCTTCAACGGATCGTCAGATCGCCAGCGATGCTTTTGATCCTTCAGCAGCACTTCCAGAATGTGAGCCGCTTCAGGATTTTCGTGGTTACGCAGAAACGTAAACACATCCGGCGGACAGCCTCCAGTCTCCCAGAGTTGTTCAAAGTTGGTTAGTAGATCGCCTTGCATGCCATCGCAGCAACGTAAATAAAGAAAAGTGCGTGCGACGCAGATCACTACGCCTGCTGAACAGGATCCGCGAAAACCGTTCTAAGGTAAAGCGGTGGGCGAATTAAATGAACTCTTAAATGCTACACAAAACGTAAAAGCGAAAAGAGTCACAGATTGCGGAATCTGCACAGTGGGCAGCGACCCGGACAAGAATACCTCTGAAATACACTGATTCCCTCCGAGACTGACAGCATCCCGGATTAACAAAGAAAATTTCTGTTCGTAATTATGATATCACTTTGACATACTAAGGCGTGCAGATGCGGGCGAGACGCATAGCGACATTGGACAAGATTATTCAGAAACCAGGAGAACACATATGTCAGTAGCTACAGAATCAGGAAAATTTGCTGCACCGCGTGTTCGTCAAACCAAAATATTGATCGGCGACGATTGGCGTCCAGCAGTCAGTGGCAAAACATTTCCGACCTATAACCCCGCCACCGAAGAATTGATTTGCGAAGTGGCCGAAGGCGACAAAGAAGACGTCGATCTGGCCGTGCACGCAGCGCGATCAGCGTTTGAGTCTGGTCCATGGTCGCGAATGGATGCACGAGATCGCGGTCGCTTGTTGTACAAACTGGCCGACCTGATGGAAAAGAATCTGGAAGAGCTGGCCGCACTGGAAACTCTCGACAACGGCAAGCCTATTGGCGACGCCAGAGCAGCCGATCTTCCTCTGGCGATCGATAGCCTTCGATACTATGCGGGGTGGGCCGACAAGATTCACGGCAGCACCATTCCGGTGCGAGGCGATTATTTTTGCTATACCCGCCGCGAACCAATCGGCGTTTGTGGACAGATTATCCCGTGGAACTTTCCAATTCTGATGGTTGCCTGGAAGTGGGGCCCTGCTCTGGCAACCGGAAACACAATCGTGATGAAGCCAGCTGAACAGACTCCACTGACCTGTCTGCGATTGGGCGAACTGGCTCTGGAAGCAGGATTTCCGCCAGGTGTCATTAACATCGTGCCGGGCTATGGTCCAACCGCCGGTGCGTCTTTGGTGAAGCATCATCTTGTTGACAAGATCGCCTTTACAGGATCGACCGAAACAGGGCAACGAATCATGGCTGATGCTGCTATGACGCTTAAGCGAACAACGTTTGAGCTCGGTGGCAAGTCGCCAAATATTGTCTTCGCAGATGCTGATCTGGAGGCGGCGGTAGCAGGGGCAGAATTCGGATTGTTCTTCAATCAGGGACAGTGCTGCTGTGCCGGTAGTCGAGTCTTCGTGGAGGACGCCGTCCATCAGGAGTTCGTTGATCGTATGGTTGGCAGAGCCAGCCAGCGAGTGTTGGGCAACCCGTTTGACAGCGAAACAACTCAGGGGCCACAGGTCGACAAAGAACAGTTCGACAAGATTATGGGTTACATCCAAAGCGGCAAGTCCGAAGGAGCAACCTGCGCAACCGGAGGCAACCGCTATGGCAATCGTGGTTTCTTTGTGCAACCAACCGTGTTTACGGATGTGAAGGACGAGATGAAGATTGCGAAAGAAGAAATCTTCGGCCCGGTCATGAGCATTCTGAAATTCAGCGACATGCACGAAGTGATCAAGCGAGCAAACAACAGCACGTTTGGATTAGCTGCCGCTGTTTGGACCAAAGACGTAACCAAGGCTCACGCTGTTTCGCATGGTCTTCGAGCCGGTACCGTATGGGTGAACTGCTACGACGTCTTCGACGCGGCCGCACCTTTCGGTGGCTACAAAATGAGCGGCATCGGTCGCGAATGTGGCGAAGCCGGCTTGGCAAACTATACGGAATTGAAAACCGTCACGATGAGCATGGGCTAAAGCATAGACGATAAAACAAAACCCGCGTCGAGGTAATCTTGACGCGGGTTCTCTTGTTTGTTTGATCTTTACTGGCAAAGCACACAACTCACCAACGCTGGCTCTAGCGAAGTATCAAAGCCGCTTTGTCCGTTGTCCGTGTATTAAGTTCGTTCGACCATTCCCGCAGCATTGTCAGAATACGCTTGCGATCGACGGCGTCGGGTTCACACTGAAACAAGCTGCGTTGAAGCGTACGAATCGCTTCTCGCTGTTGACCGCTGTCGTGGCAGGTGAGTGCCATCTGGATGCGGACGGCGGGCAATTGAGGAGCCTTTAGCATCGCGTCTGCCCACAAAGACTCGGCGTTGCGCCAGACGGCCAGATGCAAAGATGTAGCGAACAGTGCACAGCAAACAGCCGTTAATCCGGTGAACCATTTCATCGAAAAGGCCAACCGTTCCAAAAGTTCTCCAGCGTGTTCTTGTGAAACCATCAGCAGCCGATTGAAACCAGCAACCGCAACGCCGAAAACACAGATGCAAGGCAGATAAAGATATCGATCGTTCATCAGCGTGGTAATCTTGAAGAAGTTCAAGACAGGAAACAACAGCAACAGAAACGTGACAGCGGCCCAAAGCACCGTTGGATACTGTTCTCGCTTTCGCCACACAAGCGCTGCCAAAATAAGCCAGGCAGACGTCGCGACAGCGATGGTGGCACCGATACCACTTGTCGGAGGATCGTATAAGACGCACAGATCCGACGGCCAAAACAGCATTCGGATATATTGCCAAAGGATAGTGCTGTCGACGGCCATAATCTGAAACACGTTCAAATCCATGTGGCTTCGAAGACCGCCAAGAATGCTGTTTTGAGACGCCATCGTCTTCAGCAACAGCAGCACGCAAAGCACACCGGGAATGATCTGTCGAGAAAACGCGTCAGCGAATTTCTGCCGGCGAACCCATACGTCGTACGCCAGCACAATCGCTGGAACAACCACGGCAAGAGCTTTGGAAAGTAGCGCAGCTGCCAGCCAAAGAATGTACCAACCGTCGCTTTTGGCTTCGACATCCGGTTTCAGCCTGACAAGAAGCGCCGCCAGCATGAAAGAGGCAGACAGCAGTCCTTTGCGAGACGAAATCCAGGCAACGGTTTCAATTTGCACAGGATGAACCAGAAACAAAGCTGCTGTCATCCATGCAACAAAGTTGCTGCCGGAAAGCTGCCGAACCAACAACAGAACCAGTACTCCATTCAGCAAGTGCAGCAGTACGTTGGTAGCGTGATAACCGCAGGGATTCATGCCCCAGATCGTATGATCGACAAGCAACGAAAAGATGGTTAAAGGCGCGTAATTGCGAGTGACGGTTTCTGTGGCCACGCCGTACAAATTCGACGGCGACCAGCTTTTGATCAGCTCGTTGTGTGTGATGTAAGCCGGATCGTCCCAGTTGACGAAGTCGAACCAGACAGATGGCCAGAACGCGATCATCCCCAACACGATCAGCAGTGCGTATGACCACCAACGAAGACATGGCGTATCTTTTGACATGACAACCAGACCAGAAAAGAAGAATCATCATCCCGCGATCGAAACGCAGGATTATCCAGTCTGCAAACATGCATCAGAAACACCGCTGGACTGTTGCAAAAAGACAACTCGCCGCAATTTTCCCTCTATTCGTAGTCAGAATAACAGATACAAGCAGTAAATTCGGTGCTTGGCTAATCTTCACAAACCAATCTGCTGTGGCCGACTGGTCTTCGCTTTCTGTGCAGCCGAAGGGTAATCATCGCCGAATTTTAGAGGACGCACCGGTTAGTAACGGAGGTCAGTGGTCAGGCGTGAGCTTTCAACGAAACCGGGCTTGTTTGCACATCGCGGTCAGAAAGCACTTCTTTTGCGACGTCGGCGACAAAGTTATCGACGGCTGTTTGCTTTTCTGCATCGGGAGATGGAGCACCAGCATTCATGCCGACTCCAGGGTTTCGAAACAGAAACGGAAGCATCGACCACGATGCGCTTCGGTAGGTGGCGAACACGGGAAACTCTTCCTGAGTCGTTTCCTTATAGTCATGCATCTTCTTCATTAACAGGTTGTGAGCAACCTTTGGATGTCGATGATGCGGACCGTGAACGAAGATGTCGAAGTTCATCCATGTGCAAAGTCTGGTGAACCAGTTGTCGGCAACGATTGTGCGAGTACCCTTCAGCGGGTCGTAACTGGCCATACCCAGATGCTCTGTCAGCTTGCGACCAGTTTGCATAACGCCAGCCAGCCAATGTGGCAACACCCAAACTGTCAGCAG
>CALFSX010000061.1 GCA_937916515.1 uncultured Planctomycetaceae bacterium
GATCACCCGAACTTCGCGATGGCGTGATTTTCGCAACTACGGTCACAACAGATTTTGTCCCCCAAGGGAAGACAGAAGCCGCTGCCACGCTGCAACGAACGCTCACGCTGTTTCCCAGGAATCCGCTGGCCGACCGATCGGAATGGGCTAAGTCACTCGACATCGAATTGTTTGATCCCACCGAAAACACGGCTCCGGTTTTCGAAGACCTGAAGCTGCCGTACCGTACAGTTCGCAACGTTTCTGTCGTCGATGATCCGAGGCAGGCCGGCATTGTGATCATTGGAGAAGGTACGTCGCTGGTGAAATACCGAGCACTCGTGGAAACGGCGATGAATGCCGCGGCCAGTGGTCGTCGAATCATCATGTTGGCTCCGTCGGAAGGCGGATTTTCGTTGCCCGGCACAATCGATGACGGAAAACCGAACCGGGCCTTTCCCGGCGAGCTGCGATTTTCAGGAACGCAGGTCATCACACAACTGGATAAGCGATTGGACGCAAAGTCGTGGATCGGTACTGGCAACGTCATTCCTTCCCGTCTGCTGAAGATTGAAAGCCGCCGAGGCCGCGTGGAAGCTCATGTCAGTAATACAGCACCGGGCTGGCCGTGGCTGGAAGTTCGTTTTCCAGATACCAACGGCGTCTTCATCATATGCGGATTCCAAATCATCAAGCACTGGGAGAACGGACCGACGCCGCGATTTCTGTTGGTGCGGATATTGGAATCGCTGCAGGGAAATTTGAAACAGTAACCCGTTTAACCCGTGCTCGCAGGCCAGACGGTCCATAGTCGATTCGAACATACGGCTTGGTCTGCGAGCATGGGTTAAACATCCAAAGCCGAAATCACATCAACCTAAGGAGAAGAGCTCATGCATCATGTCAGCCCCTTTCGATTACTGTTCGCCATCACGGCAATTATGCTGGCAACAGTGTTCAGCGTGCGCGCTCAGGAAAAAGACGTCGACGACTTCGCCGTTTTTCCGGTTGCCATTTTGCCGTTCCAGGAACGTGGCCGTGACGCCGCGGAACTTGGGCCGCAGGTCACAGATCTGCTGTTCGCCAAACTGGTCGTCAACCCCGACATGTATCTGGTCGAACGCGAAGACATCAAGAAGCTGTTCGAAGAAAAGGAACTGAACCTGTCGGGGCTCGTGAACCCGGCCGAAGCCATTCAGGTCGGCTACCTGACCGGAGCGAAAATCATCGTCACAGGCTCCGTTGTGGTGGCGGGCGACAGCCAGTATCTGGTTGCCAAGGTCATCGGCACAGAAACCAGTCGCGTTCTGGGAACTTCCGCCAAAGGTCGAGTCGGCGATGACCTGGACGCGATGGTCGAAGAACTGGCGGAAGGTGTCGCAAAAACGATTACCGAGCAGGCAACTAAGCTGGTCGCGAAGCCGACGACTCAGAAGGATCGTATCGCCGAACTTGAAAAAGCTTTGGGCAAAGCCAAACGCCCGTCGGTCTGGATTGAAGTTGTGGAACGTCACATCGGCCAGACCACCATCGATCCGGCCGCCGAAACAGAACTGGCGTTGATCTGCAAAGAACTTGGCTTTGAAGTGATCGATCGTAAAGCGGGTAACCGCAACGAAGCTGACGTTGCGCTGATCGGCGAAGGCTTCAGCCAGTTCGCAGCTCGGCACGGCAACCTGACTTCCGTTAAAGCTCGATTGGAATTGAAAGCGCTCGAAAGCAAGACCGGTCGAGTCGTCGCGATCGACCGACAGGTGTCTGTGGCCGTTGATCTTGCCGAACAAATCGCCGGCAAGACCGCTCTGCAGGAAGCCGCCGCCAACATTGCCAGTCGTCTGCTTCCAAAGATCGTGAAGCAAAAGAAGAAGTAGTCGTAGGGCCGGTTCTCACCGGCCGATCAACACGCGATGGCCGGTGGGAACCGGCCCTACCTGTTTAAGTGTTTATTGAGGCCTGATCATGCCGACTCGACAACTCCTTCCCGCTTTTCTGACTGCGATTGTCCTCACAGCCACGTCCAACGTGCACTCCCAAGAAACAACGGTCGCTCTGACAGCAACCGTTTACAACGGCGCCGGCGACGAGCAGACGGATCTGATGAACGGGCTGCTGGATCTGTTGCAGGTCGAACTCTCGACTCAGCCTGAAATCGTCATCGTCGAACGTCGCCAGATTAATCTCGCGCTGCACGAACTGGCTCTTTCGATGGACCTGAAAGGCAACGCCGATTCGCAGTTACAACTGGGCAAAATTGCATCGGCCGATTGGATCGTGACGCTGGAATTGAATGCCGCGGAAGATGCGGGCGCCGATGCCGCATCGCAGGTGCTGGTCAGGATCGTTGAACCACAGACGGGCGTGATCCGCGGTGTTTCCGTAGCGTCCATTGACGACGATCGAATCGACCAGACCGCAACGCAGATTGCCAGCTATTTCCAAATCGTTAGGTCCACCCCGACTCAGACGCCCATCACAGTTGCCGTTGCGCCGTTTGAATGTACGGGCCGCTTTGAGCGTCTGCGGTCGCTTGAACTGGGACTGCGAGACATGTTCACGGCGCGTTTGACACTGTGGAGCGACACTCTGGCACAACAGGCAGCTCAGGCGGAACAGGCCGAAGCACAAACCCAGCCGAAACGTCTTCATGTCGTTCAACGTTCCGGGATGAAGGCGCTGCTGGCCGAATTGGAACTGATCCAATCGGCGCTGGCCGACCGCAGTCGACTTCCGCAGACGCTTCCCTCACGAGCCGCCGCGTTTCTTGTGCGTGGTTCGGTTGATGAAACCAGCACGGACGGGCAGTTTCGCATCGTTGTTTCGGGGCAACTGATTAACGCATCGTCGGGTACTGTCGTTAAGGACTTCAATTTCATCACAGCGACTGAAGACCTTGAAGTAAACCTGGCACACGGCGTCGATATCTTTGCCGGGCATCTGGCGAATTCGGACAGTGCTGTCCGCGTCGGTGCGGCGCGGCTGCGAGAACTGAATGAAACGCAGTCGTCGTACGAAGCGGTACTGGCCGACCTGCGCAGATTTCGACGGCGAAACCCGATCTACTTTGGATACACAGACTTTGCTTTGGATGGAAAACCGTCCGGGCCTCCAGTGGTCGAGGCGGATTCCGTGCTTGGTCAGTCTCTGCTGAAAAAGTGCATCGACCGGCTGGAAGTCGCTTTGTTTATCAAGCCAGACAATATGCAGGCCGCCTATGCTCTGGGGTACTGTTTTTCATTTCACATCGATGGCATCTGGCAACCGAAGCGTGCTGATGAACTGCTGAGAAAAGTTGGAACAGCCGCTGAAGAATCAGCGCTGCGAGCCGAAGCACTGACGCTGCTGGCCGAAATCAGCTTCCATCATTGGACCGGTCGCCCGGATAAGAAGATGCTGGCCACCGCAGCGGAACAGATCGCCTACGCGTTCATCAACACACCGGAAGATCGACGCGATAACATGTGGGCCCGGATGATCGAACTGTTTGAACGCACGCTTTCAAAAACAGACGATCCCAAAGTGCTGGCAGATCTGGCTGACTTCTGTCGTGCTCAGGCGGCCATCAAAGATTCCGCGCACCGTGGCAGGATGGCAACCTTTGCCGTGGAAGTGTCAGAACGGCTTCGAATGGTACGGGACGATCCTTCGTCGTCCCGTGTGATGGAGCTGCAGAAGATGCTTGACGGTGACGACCTGGCGACAAAAGAAATGGCCGCTCGCAAGCTGGGAGGTATGGCGCGACAGAAAAAGCAATACTCCGAAGCGGCAGCCATCTATATTAAAGCCGCAGATGCTCTGGCCGCCACGGGCAATGAGTCAAACCTTTCCAAAGCCAACAATCTGCGTTTTCACGCCGCCACCAGTCTACGAACCGGCGGCGACTTCAAAAGTGCTCGCACGTTGCTGGAATCGTTTTCGCCGGTCAACCCGACATCCCTGAACGCCGGTTACCGCGCTGTCGAGCTTGCTCAATGCTACGCCCACGACGGCGAAACAGAACGTGCTCGCGATCTGCTGGTTCACGCGGCGGAACGCGTTTGGTCGCTCACAGATAACACCAACATTGAACGGCTGATTGCTGATTACGGAGGCGTTCCTCTGCGTGAAGATCGAGACATCGACGTCGAATACATCAAGGGGCCGAACGGCGAAATGATTCGAGGAAATCTGATTGCTGACGGTACGGCGTTACTTCTGGCCGAACAAACAGAAGGCAGCCCCCCGGGCATTCGTCGGTATGAGACTCAAAGCGGTCACATGACGTTTGAACCCACAGAATTCGGCAAAGTTCACACCCTGAGAATCAACGGCAATCGAATTTGGGCAGCGACGGAGACGGGACTATGGCATCGAGAACGCGACGGCAGAGTGTGGACGTCCATCACAACCGAAAACGGATTGCCCGATGATCGCGTGGCCGCAATAACGTTTGTTGGCGACGTCGTGTACGCAGGTGTCGGTACGCGCGGCGCGGGTGGGCTTGTACGCATCGATCCTGACGGCACCGTCACTGTTCAAAGCGGCGACGACGCACCGAAAAGTGTTGTCTATTCTGTGGCGGCCTTCGGAGACACGCTTGTCGCCGCAACGCAGCCGGTTGTTCACGAACTGAATCTGAAAACGGGCGTCTGGTCGAAGAAGCCCGGCTACATCCAGGTGTTCGAAGGTGATAACGGGATCTGGTCATCAAGACCTGGTCGAGAAATCGAGCCCTATGGCGCGGATACAAAAACAGCCGAACACTATCGACCGACATGGTTCAACGGCTACGGCCATTCCGGTTACGGCGTGTCTGCGGTCATCGAAAAGAGCGATCAGATGTGGCTGTGCGGCGGGCCGTGGCAACGTTTCGCCAGTTCGGGCTTCTATCGATTTGATCCACGAACCAAAGACTTCGTGATGTACGGCCCACGAGATGGCTTTCGCGCCGACGGCAGCTACAGCGTCTCATCCGGCGTTGTCATTGGCTATGATTTCTGGCTGATGACGTCTGATGGCCTGGCAAAAGTAACTCCTCGCCCGGAGAAGTTCGCACCAAAATCTTCGACCGACGTCAGGCGTGAACTCTTCCTGCAGACCGTCAAGGATCTGGATGTTCGCTACGACGATACCTTGAAATCGCTGGTCCTGAGTCCAGAGCCATTGATTCAGCGGACGGCTTACCCGAGCGGCAAACGCGTTGATTCTGAGTTGTACGTCTTCAGTGACAGCTCGAACGTGCCACGGATGATTGTGAATGCAAGTCTGCGAAAGCAGGGAAATCTTTTTCTGGAAGTCACATCACTCAGCGACGAACCACTCTGGGGTAAACTGCCTCGCAACGATAAATGGCGAGCCGACAATGGCGGCAGTGGAAAGCATGTCGCGAAGGTTCAGCCATCCGCAGAAGCCGAACTGAGCGGGCCGGACGCCATGATGCTGCAAATCGCGAAGTCGATTACGGTTGAGTTAAAGACAAACAAATGGAACAAGTCTGTGCTGCAGCCAGAGCCGCTGAACCGCTTTGAAGCACCACTTGCGGGCATATCGCGAGGCGGAATGTTTATGTTTGGTTCAAACAAAGACGCCGACGCAGTGCTGTTGATCTGGCAGTCCGCGGAAACTCACCAATGGCACTGGCTTGCTGGAGCCTGCGCAGCACCTCCCTTGCGTTGCAGTGAAAACCACAAGCTTGTATGGGAAAAGCCGGGCTACTGGTCGAACCTGAAAAACAGCAACGATGCGTACATCGAAGTGATGGTCAGCGAACATCCGGATCTGGTGGAAGACCAACCACCGAAGTAGGCCGTTGTTTGCAGCGAAAGTCGCCAGGATTTCGGGGCATCTACGGCACTTGACGGCCGAAACTCTTGACGAGATTCGCTACATCTTTTGGCAAACGGCTCTAAACTAGACGCATCCCCCTTTGAGAGTGATCCGATGCACAGATGCAGCAGTCTAATAGGTTTGGTACTGACAGCGTTCGCCTGCGTACGTTGTGTTTCAGCGGACGGTGCCGACGACTTGAACGCTTACGATGTCGAACAAGTTCAGACTCTGGAACAGCGTCTTTTCGAACGCACGCTGACTGACGAACAGCTTATGGGGTTATTGGGAGAGCTGCGGCATTCCGAGTCTCAGAGTGCGGCGGCGGCGGCTCAGATCATGCGATCGGGAGTTGGTTGTCAGGCACAAATTACGGAATTTGCAAATTCATGTCCTGACATCGAACTGCGTGAGCGCTGCGCTGACATCATTTCTCAACTGGACGATGCCTGGCGGGAATCTGCTGACGGACGCCTGTTCATCGACTTGTGCCGAAAGAATTGTGAATCTCTTCTGCCGGAAGCGTGGAAGCGTTTCTCTGCAGACGGCAAGGATCAGGCGGCTGGTGCGATGATTCTTGCGACACCTGCGGACATGGTTTGGAAGTGGATTGAAGACAAACAATCCGCGAAGTCAGGCGGAACAGCAGTCCGTTCGGGCAGTCGGCAACGGGAAACGCAAATCGAAATTGATCGTGGACGCTATTTGCTGCTGCGGATTCGTGATCTTTCGCCGGACGCATTCGCAGCAAGCCACATTCCCGAAGTCCCGAATCTGATGCGGCAAACGTCACATGTGTTCGGTGGTTTGTCCTACCGAATGGCAGGACACGTACATCTCAAGCACCTCACCCCAGCAATGGTCACCACGCATGTTGCCGGGGGATTTCAATCGCAAACGGCCTACCACTTTCACTCGAAGCGATATCTGCTGTTTCAGTTTGAAGATCAGGTCGGCGGCACTTCCATTCGGCTGGGCCAATGGGTGGCGTTCGACACTGTCACCTATGGACCTTACATTCGAGACCGTCAGTTTCGGATAACTCCACTCGCGGCTGAACAGAAAGCCGTCCCGTATTTAACCAGCGACACAGCGTTCGTGCGAGAATCTTCACAGAGTCATACATCCAGTCGTCTGGTGCCGCTGCTGCATCTGAAGCCTGAGCACCGAGACACACGATCTTTGCCGGATAGGTTCGCACCATGGTGGTGGAAGCGATACGTGTCCGGTCCCAATGCACAGCGTATGGCATTCACAGGCCGCCGACCAGGTGCAACAGCACCAGCTGAGCAGTCCGAAGAACCGCTGCTGGGGCTCGCGCCGACCGGCCGTAGCCGCACCGTGGTCTCACCCAGGGATGATGCATTGTCCTTTGTCATTCTGCCACCGCGTTTGCTGGGGCCGGCCTCTGAACCACACCTGGTTGCGGCGGAACTGGCGTGCGATCGACTTGCGGAAGAACTGGAAGTGTTGGCGATTCAGGTGGTGGATCGCCAGCATCTGCAAACCCTTCTGGATGAACGATCGCTGGGGACAATCTCCAGCGGCGCGCTGACGGGGTTCGATGCCATGGTCCGACTGGAAGTTTCCAACGACCGACTGCAGCCGGAATCGACCGTGTCTGTTGTTGATCTTTCCACCGGAACGACATTAGCCACACATAACTTCGCCTGGCCAATCCCCGAATCAGACGCTGAGCAAATTCGCACGTTGCTGAAAACGGCAGTATCAAGTGCCGCCCACCCTGGTAGCAAACGTCTCAAAATCCGCTTCAACGGAACGCGGCAGCCGCCACAGATTCGCATGCGTCCTTTCGCCACCAAACTGACGCAGGCCGTCGAACAGGCGTTGCGCAATGACCGGAGGGTAATCGTGGTGGATCACCTTGAGGCGGGTTCGGCCGCCGAGGAATCGCTGCTGATACTGATGGGATTGTCGCGGCTTCCCGGCGGACGCACTTTCCAGCCCACCGCCGATGTCGTACTGGGCCTGACTTTACGAGAGCATGATTCCGCCGGAAAATCGTTTGACGACACGACTCTTGAGGCTGGTTATACGCTGAAAGTTCAACAAGCCGATCCGTTTGTGGCGGTCACTGCCAGAGTTGCGGAATTCGACGACCACCTGGTGCCGAAGGTGATTGAAAGCGTGAATCAACGACTGACAAATATTCAGCCGGGAACTACGATTGAAGACGACGCCTTCGCGCTTCGACAGGCTCAGGCCGCGCAAGAGTTGATGGCCATCGGTTCAATCGATCCCGGCATGTCGCGTGTCGATCAGGCTCTGGCTCGGAGGCATCATGCAGAATCAGCGTTGAAGCTGGATCCCACATCGCTGCACGCGGTGTTTGAACTGATCTTGGGTTACCAGCAGTACATTCAGGCTGACCGGAATGCTGTCGACAGTCGGTCAATTTCCTTGCAGGGGTTGACTCTGGTGGCAGATCGGATGGAAGAATTCGCACCACATCCAAACACGATGCCGCAGATGCTGAATGCTGCCAACGCCTTCGCGTTTGCGTTGAACCTGCATTCGCTGCGACACCAGGCTCAATTTGATCAGGCCAAATCTCAAGAGTACTCACGAATCACCACCGCGGCACTCAGAATTGCCGAAGCCGGGCTGACGGGGGCACCGTCCGATATCTCCGGCATCATCGGAAACTTTCTGGAACCCGGTTTCGCAGGACTGAAGGCTTCAGGTACCGAGCTCTCCGTGATTCAATCCAGATTGGACACAATCATCGACCAACTGGAACGACTGCAGTCTGAGTATGCAGAGGCGATCGCTTCTCAGTTCGGAACACCATCCGTTGAAGACAAAATGTATCAGCGCCGCATCCTGACGGATCTGCGCCATATCCGGGGTTGTGCGTTTTCTGTCAGCTGCTCGATGCAACTTCCGGAACAATTCGATCGCCTGATGCCCGCAGTTCAGCGTGATCTCAGCAACGGGATGTACTCGGAAAGTGTCGCTCAAATTCTGCTTTCGGACATTAAACGGCTGGACAATGCCCCGCGAACGGCGGAATTCGAAGCGTGGCTAAAGGAACGCGGCGATCAGCCGGTTGTATCTTTGATCAGTCCGGCATGGCCTGCTATCGACGTCTTCGCTGACCTGCCAATCACGGCTGTCGACGTTCAATCGCATCGCGTTCGTGATGTTGCTGCAGGTCAGTCAGTTTGTCCGCTCGCAAGAACCTCGGATCGGCTTTACTTTTTGATCGGCGAGTCCCCATTTATCGGCTGGAAGGCCATGGCAGGATCGGGAACCACACGTCGGCCCAACGAGAAGTTCGGTTTCGTTCCACTTGACCAGCGTGGGCAGCCGGCTGGGGACGTTCGTTTTCTTGCACTGCCCGACAGCATGGCAAACAAAATGATCCGTTGCTGCGTTTCCTGCGATGATCGTCTCATTCTGGGAACGACGGTGGTAACCGCCAACGAAGAAGGAGGAATGTATGTGCTGGACCCTGCTGAAAACACGTGGACGCATTGGGGCGTCGAACAGGGACTGCCGGCTCGAATGATCTCCAGCATGCATCTGTTGTCGGACAAACGTATCCTGTGCACGGGCATGGCGGGGTTTGCTGAGTACGCGTGTTTCACTGTTGAACCGTCTTCAGGTGAGATCCGTCATTTCGCTTCCGGGCGGACATCACAGCAACAGTCGATGCCCAATCGATTGATGGGAATCTACGCAAACGGCGATACTATCTGCGGTTACTCAAAACACGGCTGCTGGCGAAACCTTCTGTCTGCCGAACCGTTCCGACAGTCGCCTCAGTATTCGGACGAACTGAACTTGACGGACCGAACGCTTAAGAATGCGGATTACTTTGGGGACATTCGAGACGCCTGCCAAATCAAAGATTACCTGTTTTTTGTCAATGACACCGGGCTGCATAAAGCCGATCTGTCCGGTGTTGTGAAACGTATCTGGGGCAGCAAATCGGCGTTTCCGGCTTCATTCGAAACGGACCTGACTTCAAACCGGATTGCTTTGCCTCGCTCGCCTGCTCAGACCGGCAGCTATCTTGTGAACTGCGGCGAGCTTCTGGTTATGATCACTCCCGAATCAGAGTCCCTGGTGGCATTCGATCCCGAGCACGATCTGTGGTACGGCCCCGTGCGGATTCCTCGTTCTGTCTACGCCATTGTCGACCAGCAGAAGGTTTGGCTGGGAGGTAACAGCCTGTATCAGCTTTCGGTATCTGATATCAAAGCTGCCGCAAAGAATTGCGGACGAATTATGACCACAGAGGAATACGAAACTCGGCAGCGCAGAAAGATCGATAAAACAACGGGACTGAAGCGAGCCAAACTGGAACTGGCCTCAGGGCACTTCGAATCAGCCCGCTCTTGTCTGGAACAGCTTCGGTTGGATGGTCCGCAGGACTTCGAACCGCACTATCTTTCCGGCATGATGTATGACACCAGTATTTTGAATCAGCCAGAACAAGCCGCTGCAGCGTATTTGCGAGCGGCTGAATCGGCGAAGTCTCCATCGGAGGCGTTTTCATCACACTACCGGCATTGCCTGCTGCTGCTTAAGGTCGGCCGCACGCAGGAAGCAGCCGAACAGGCAGAGACGATTCTGACTCTGTATCCTCGGATGGAATCATCCAGGCTCAAAGATCGCATTCTTAAGCTGACACAGCAGCCGAATTAACTTCAACCAAAGAAAGGCGTCAGCAACGAATGGAAACGTGGCTTATGGCATAAGAATTTCGTTCACGTCGCCACTCCGAGTTCGCTGTGGTATTCGGGTCGTGGTTTTGTCATTGACGCCAGCACTTTCGGGCGGCGTTTCTTGACTCGCAGCGAAGTTGTCGGGACGATGGCCGACCACTTCGCTGCGGGAAGCCTCTTGCCCCAGATCTGCCAGCAAGGGAGTCATGCCGATTACCGCCCACAACAGCCGGTTCGTACCCAGCCATTGCATCGTTGTCGTTGAGCTCAGGCTGCGATAATCACGGAGGGTGCAGTCATAAATGTTTGTGAATCTGAAAAGGGTGGTCGTGATTGGAGCGAGGTAAAAGCGAAAGCCCGGGGTTTCCTTCGCAAGCTCAGTCCAACCACGGCCATTCATCGTCAACAATGGCCGATCGGCCGCAATCCGTGACTGCACCCGAATCACGGCCAGTCGTGGCAGACAATTGCAGCGTCTTCTCGCAAATCACATTGTAAGCCGGTAGACAAGATGAGAATTCCGTGCGAACCATCTTTGGTGTTTTGGCGCGAATGATATGCATTGTCATGGAACATTTGATCAAGCGAATATCCAGTGTCGGCAAACTGTTTTTTACTTTGGCGAAGTACGGCATCAGGGTCTTGCGGAGAATTTGCATTGAATTCAGCCGAAATTGACAGCGGTCGAGACGCACCCGTTCTTTGCTGGCCTCACAGAGTTGGTGACTCGCCGTGTCAGCATGCTGATGATTTATCCCTGTGTCTGTATGGCCCTGAACTTCTTTACAGGCCCATGCACGCGAGCTTCCACTTGACAGTACGACTGGAAGTTGCCAAATATCCTCCCGGGCAGTGCACGGCGGGGGAATGACGCAGTTGCTGGCTCTTGGTCAACAGTAATCGGGGACGACAGCTTGCCGGATACAACTGATATTCTGGAATCCCATCGTAGGCGCTCCCGCCTGGCTGGGGCTGCTGCTTGCGTTGTTACGTTCGTACTGTATTCGGCCTCGATTGCATTTCGATTTGGCTTCGACATGCCGCCTTCTTCATCGGGGGATGAGCTGAGCTATGATTCAATTGCGTGGGAATTAAGTCATGGCGATGGCTTTTCAGTGGACTACGGTAATGCTGAGTTCCGGCGTCCCTATGATCAGGCTCAGGCTGCAGCAGACGATCCGACCGTGTTTCATATTTCGGACACCTCTTCCGGTCCGATCACGTATCGGCCTCCGGTATTTCCCGCTGTTTTTTCGCTGACCAACAGACTTGCCGGGCGGCAATTTTATCTGATCAGAATTTTCAACGCGCTCTGTATGTCAGCGACCGCAGGTCTTGTGGCGTGGTTTCTGTTTCGTGAATTTGGCCAGCTTCCCGTTCTGGTCGTGATAATTCTGTGGTTGGCTGATGTTCGAACTCGACTGTACGCCAGAGCAATCCTGACGGAGCCGCTGGCCTTGTTGCTGATAAATCTTAGCGCGGTGGCAGTAACCCGGTCGGTTGAGGGGCGTTTTCTTGTTCCGCAGTTGTTTGTGTTTTATGCACTGGCTGTTGCTGGCGTACACGCGGTCGCTAAACCGATGCGGAATCACGGTGTGGAATCGCATTGAAGCTCACATGTTAGCTTTCTGTTTCATTCTTCCGGGCTGTGGAGCTGTGTCTGTCGGGCTGAACGACCGTTTTGCGTTGGCAGATGGATATGGCTGAGGTCTGGGGCAGTTTGGTAAGCGTTTGGGATATTCGTTCAAGGCAGGTGATGGTGGGTTTCCGCACTTCGTTGAGTCACGAACCCAGAGCGAAAGGCGAGGATGACTTTTGCGGGAAAATGGGGCAGCGGGAAAATGCTGCGGCGGGGTCGCACGGGCAAAAGCTGAAGGGATAATGGATTGTTTTGCGCACCTGATGTTTGTGGTTGACTATCCAATCAGGCATGGTTCTCATAAAACACTTTTCGCACCGTTTGTTTCCCGCCAACTGATACTTCCCTATGACTCTCATGTGCGATCACCGGCACTCGCTGGCTGCTTCATTGCTTCGGAAAACGGCCTCCCCCGTTGTTGCGACCTTGATGCTGATTCTCGTCGGATGTACCGGTGCTGAACCCGCCAAAGCTCCCGCGGAAAAGAAGGAACTTCCCACGGTTGAAGCGGACGTCATGACGATTGAGCCGCAGCCATGGCGGCAAATGATTCGCAGCCAGGGCAGCTTAACGGCGGACGAAGTCGCGATGCTGGGAGCCCGCGTTGAAGGGCGAGTGGAAGAAGTTCACGTGGACCTGGGCGACACGGTGAAGGCTGGTCAACCACTGGTCAGCCTGCGAAAGCGAGAATTTCAGTTTCACGTCGAACAGGCCGAAGCGGCGTTGTTGCAGGCTCGATCGGCCGTAGGGTTGAAACCCGAAGACCCGGTCACAAAGCTGAATCCAGAGAACGCTCCTCCCGTTGTCGAACAGCGATCATTGTGGCAACAGGCGAAGGAGGACCTGGAACGAGCCAAACAACTGGTTCAACGGAAAACGATAACCGCCGCTGAGCTCCTGCAGTTTGAAACAACGCAAGCCGTTGCGGAAGCTCGCTACAATTCTGCTCTGAATTCGGTGCGAGAAAAAATTGCTCAGATTGGAGTTCGCGAGGCCGAACTTTCGATCGCTCGAGACGCACTTGCCGAAACCATTGTGCTGGCACCGTTTGATGGGCGCGTGCAGCTGAAGTCGATTTCTCCGGGAGCCTATGTTCGCGTCGGCGACGCTTTGGTAACACTGGTCAAAACCGATGTGCTGCGATTTCGAGGCGTGATTCCCGAACGATACGCTCTGCAACTTCAGCTTGATCAGGACGTGCAGTTGCAGGTGGAATCTGTTCCGTCTCCACTGGACGTCAAAGTTTCGCGTATCAGTCCGGCTTTGGACATGTCCAGTCGATCACTGATCTATGAGGCGTTGGTTGATAATTCCGGCAATACTCTGACAACAGGATTGTTTGCAGAAGCGCGAGTTGTGATTGACGAAGGTGCGACGGCGATTGTCATCCCCAGCTCCGCACTTATTGAATTTGCCGGGGCTGAAAAAGTCTGGAAGGTTGTCGACGGGGAATCGCAGGAACAGGAAGTGCTGACCGGAGAACGACGTCCGGAAGGCATCGAAATTTTGCAGGGACTAAGCACCGGCGATCAGATTCTTGTAAACGCGGCGCTCGGGCGACCGGCGATAATCAAAGCAACGTCAATGGTCGAACCGATTCAAACGACGGCGAATCCTGAGCAGGCGGAGTTCCTGGCGCAACAGGACGCGATTTCGGAAGAAACACCCACAGACAGTGCTCAATAACCCGCAGCAGCGAACTGCAATCTAAGGAATCGGCCAGTGTATTGGTTGGCGGAAATCTGCGTGAAGCGTCCTGTGTTCGCAGTGATGCTGGTGATGGCACTTGTCGTTGGGGGCGTCACGGCGTTTCCACAATTGGGAGTCGACAGATTTCCCAACATGGATATGCCGACAATTTACATTCGCACCAGTTACCCGGGAGCGGCGTCGGCAGAAGTGGAGTCTGAGGTCAGTTCCATCATTGAAGATGCGGTCGCCACCGTGTCGGGCATTGAAGAGCTGCGATCGATTTCTCGCGACGGTCGTTCCTTTGTTCTGGTCACGTTTGCCTTGTCGCGCGATGTCGACGCGGCCACGCAGGATGTCCGCGACGCGGTCGCCAGTGTCGCCAGCCGACTTCCTCCCAACATCGATCCGCCCGTCGTCCAGAAAAACGACCTGGATTCGTCACCGATTCTGCGACTGGCGGTTTCCGGTCCGCGAACGTCTCGAGAATTGTACGTGTTTGCCGATCGTTACGTGAAGAACGTCATCGAGTCTTCTCACGGCGTTGGCCAGGTTCAGATTGCCGGCGCGGCCGACCGCGCGGTTCAGGTTGATATCGATGCGCGGCGACTGGCGGCTCATGGGTTGTCAATTCTGGATGTGCGTGAAGCGGTGGTGCGGCAGAATGCGGAACTGCCTGGCGGCTTAATCGACGAAGGTCTGCGCGAACGGTCCATGCGGATTATGGGCCGTGTTCAGTACGCGCGAAACTTTCCCGACCTGGTGGTCACCACCGTCAACGGTGCCGCCATTCGACTTAGCGATCTTGGCGATGTGCGCGATGCGACCAAGGAAGTGCGAACGCTGGCAAGGCTGAACGGAAAACCGGCCGTGATTCTGGAAGTGCAGCGGCAGTCGGGAACCAACACCGTTGCGGTGGTTGACGGCGTGAAGAGCCTGCTGGCTCGTAGTCGCGAACTTCTGCCGGACGATGTTGAAGTGGAGATCATTCAGGATCAGTCTCGCTACATCGGCGCCGCTTTGCACGAAATTGAATCGCATCTGATTTCGGGAAGCATTCTGGCCTGTATCACCGTGCTGTTGTTTATGAAGTCGTGGCGTTCCACGTTAATTGCGTCGGTGGCGATTCCGGCGTCCATTATTGCGACGTTTGGTTTTATGAAGTGGTTCGGCTTCACCCTGAACAATGTCACGATGCTCGCCCTGGTGTTGATGGTTGGCGTAGTGATCGATGACGCGATTGTGGTGCTGGAAAACATCTTCCACAACATCGAAGAGAAAGGGATGAATCCGCGCGAAGCGTCGATCAAGGGGACCAAAGAGATCGGGCTGGCGGTATTCGCAACGACGCTTTCGCTGGTGATCGTGTTTCTGCCGGTGTCGTTTTTGTCCAGTGTCACCGGGAGGATGTTGTTTCAATTCGGCGTGACGGCAACCGTGGCAATTCTAGTGTCGATGTTGGTTAGCTTTTCACTGACGCCGATGATGTGCAGCCGCTTGCTGAAACCAGGCAACAGCGATGCGAAAGGGCCGTCTTCTCGACGAGGACTTTATCACCTGGTTGAAGTTGCCTACATGTGGATGCTGGGAAAAGCGATGCGGCTGCGGTGGCTGGTGCTGCTGGTGTCTATCGGTGTGATGGCGTCCAACTACTGGCTCTACAATTCGGTGAAGAAGGATTATATCCCGCTGAACGTCGACGAATCAGAATTTGAAGTGCGAGCCGAAGCGCGACAGGGAACAAGTCTGGCCGCGATGCGTGAAACCGTCGATCGCATGGAAGAGCAGATTGCTGAAATCGACGGGATCGAAACCGTGATGACGTCGCTCGGCACCGGCGGCTTCGGCGATGTGAATCAGGCCAGTTTCTTTATTCGCCTGCAGGATTCTCAGGAACGCACGTTTTCCTTCGGTCGTTGGGTGAAGGGCGCGCTTCGAGGTGACTTTAACGCGGCCTTTGAAGGCAACTTCACTCAGCGCGACAAGATGGCCGAGGTGCGAAAACGACTGGGCACGATTCCTGACTTGCGGGTATCGGTACGAAATCTGACGTCCCTGCGTCAGGGAGCTCCTGTCGATATCGACTTTTCGATCACCGGACCGGACATGGACGGCCTGCTGGATTTCAGTACGAAACTTCTGCAGAAGGCGAAACAGATTCCGGGCATCGTTGACGCCTATTCGACTCTGAAAATCGACAACCCCGAATTGCTGGTGCAGGTCGATCGCGAACGAGCGGCAGCGCTGGGCGTTGATGTACGCGAGATTGCGGAAACGTTGCGCGTGGCGGTCGGTGGTGATGATCGAGTGTCGCGTTACCGAGACCTGTCGATTGACGATGCTTACGATGTTGAGCTACGGTTGGTCGGAATTGACCGAAACAGCATTGAATCGATTTCGCAGTTGTTTGTTCGTGCTCATCCCGATACCGGCCAGGCGAATGAACTGATGAGCGGCTCGGCCATGGCACCTGCGGCGGGGGGAGGAACGGTTCCGACTCGCATCGATAACGTTGTGACGTTTGAGTACAACACAGCGGCCTCACGCATCGACCGGTTGAGTCGGCAGAAGATGGTTTCGGTTCGAGCCAACATTGCTTCCGGATACGCGTTAGGCGACAGGATTGAAGCAATGCATGCTGCGGCTGCGGAAGTTGGTATTCCGGCCGGATATCGCACGGAAGTTCTGGGAGGTGGGCGTGAACTGGAACGAACTCTGTCAGACTTCGGCATGACGTTCATTCTGTCGTTTGTCTTTATGTACATCGTGCTGGCCGCGCAGTACGAACATCTGATTCACCCGTTCGTCATTCTGTTGTCTCTGCCGCTGGCCGTTCCGTTTGGTTTGCTGAGCCTGCAATGGGGCGGTGAAACGCTGAATCTGTATTCGGCTCTCGGCATTCTGGTGCTGTTCGGAGTTGTCAAGAAGGCGTCGATTCTGCAGGTCGACCACACCAACGCGTTGCGTTCGCAGGGCATGAATCGACACGATGCCATTATGCAGGCCAACCGAGACCGATTGCGTCCGATTCTGATGACAACCGTGTCGTTCGTCGCGGGACTACTGCCGCTGCTGATTGCCACAGGTCCCGGAGCCGAAGAACGACGGTCGATTGCCGTGCTTGCCGTTGGCGGGCAAACGTTTTCGCTGTTGCTGACACTTCTGGCAATTCCCGTTCTGTATTCCTTCTGCGATGACTTAAGCAGCATCGCACTCAAGGCACTCGGCTACCGGCCCGAGTATCCAGCCGTATCCACGGCTCTGGCAGAGCCCATTGCAGCAACAGTGGGCGAGTAAACAGTGGGCGAGTAAA
>CALFSX010000062.1 GCA_937916515.1 uncultured Planctomycetaceae bacterium
AAATGGAATCAGACATTCAAAACAAGGGCTGCGCCCTTGACCCGGTGGCGTGGTTAGTGGAAGAAAGTGGAACGTTGTAAGCGCCGATCCGCTCCGTTGTCGCTACGAAACACGGGCTTCGTCCTTGACCCAGTGGCGTGGTTGATGGAAAAAAGTGGAAAGTTGTAAACGCCGATCGGCTCCGTTGTCGCTCCGATGAAGGTGTTTCCGGCGGATGTAATCTGCACGCGGCTTAATTTGCTTCGTTTAACCCGACTCGCAGAGGGAGGTTCAAGGCGGATTGTGCCGACCTCCTCAGCGAGTCGGGTTAAACTGGAAATCGTTGATTTCCCAACGTGCTACGTGCTACTTATTAATTTCATTTCGACTACGGTTCTAAGATCGAAGTAACACTCGCGCCGTTCTGGCGGGAATGACCACCGCGTCGTTCTGAACGGAGTCGCCGGTTTGCCAGTCTACCATTGGCGTGGGCGAGTACGATTCCAAACTGATGGATACTGCCGAGGTTGACGAATTAAACGCAGCAATTGCGGAATCTTTTGCCGAATGCGATACGACAACGACTTCCGCAGCGGCAACCGTCAGTTTTGCCGGTTCGTGACGGAAGGCAGTTTGCTGCTTTCTTAAAGCGATGCAGTTGCGGTACCAGGTTAGCAGCTCCTGGTCCCAGTCAGCTTGATTCCATGGGAATCCTTTGCGGCAATCCGGATCGTGGCGACCGTCAAGTCCTATTTCGTCGCCGTAGTAGACGCAGGGAGCCCCTGGCATTGTGCACAGAAACAGCCACGCCATTTTCAGGGCCTGTTTGTCGCCGCTGCAGCAGGTGAGAAACCGCGGCATATCGTGGCTGTCAAGCAGGTTAAGTTGTGATTCACAAACTTCCGGTGCGTACATGGCAGAAACTTTATTTACTTCAGCGACAAATTCGTCTGCCGTAAACGCTTTTACGTGGCTGAAGCTGGACGGCCTGCGAGTTTCTTCGACATCCAGACTTCCGCCGCCGAAGAAGCCGATGCTGGCCGCCGTGATTTGGTAGTTCATCACAGCGTCCCACATGTCGCCCTGTAACCAGCGTTTGGCTTCGCCCCAAACTTCACCGACGATGTATGCGTCGGAATTGATTGCTCGCACACGCCGACGGAATTCTCGCCAGAATTCGTCGTCTTCAATTTCGTTGGGAACGTCCAGTCGCCAGCCATCAATTCCAAATTCAATCCAGTGCGTGGCAACGTCAATTAGAAATTCACGCACTTCCGGACAGTCGGTGTTAAACTTTGGCAACGCGGGAAGGTTCCACCATGCTCCATAACCGATTGCTTCGTAACTGCCCTCGCCCGATGCCAGATCCGCTTCTGCGGAAGCAGACGGATATGGTTCAAAACGACGGTGTCCGTTCAGGCGTTCCGGGTCGAAATGAAACCAGTCTCGATAAGGCGAAGCTGCTCCATTTTCCAGCACATGATGAAACTGCCAGAACCCTCGGCTGGCGTGATTGAACACTCCATCCAGCACTACTTTCATGCCGCGCGCATGAACGGCGTCCAGAAGTTCTCGCAGAGCAGCATTGCCGCCAAGCAGCGGATCGACGTTAAGGTAGTCGTAAGTGTGATATCGATGATTGGCGGCTGACGAAAAGATGGGGCAAAAGTAAATTGCCGTGATGCCGAGTTGCTGAAGATAATCAAGTTGCTCGACTACGCCATACAGGTCCCCTCCCTTGAAGCCATGCGCCGTAGGAACGCTGTTCCATAATTCCAGTTCAGCCCCCAGTTTGACTCGACCGCTGCGAGCAAATCGATCCGGAAATATTTGATAGAAGATTGCGTCGCGAACCCAGCCGGGTGTGTCGATCGTCATGTGTTTATCTTGTCGAAAATGCCAAAATTGTGCGAATCCGCGATCAATTTCGGAACGAAGCTTTGTGAAGTGTTCACGTTGCGGATTTGTTATCGCAAACTTTGCGTCTGCAGTGTAACTGTCTTCGGCAGGACGATAACCTGCAACCCAGCGGCTACGTTTCTTAAAATGTGGCAGTTCATTGCGCGAAAACGTTCCGTGCTCTTGGTTTACTTGTGAAATACTCTGGAAAGCAATCTCAGCAAGATGAAGAACGATCTTTTCGATTTAAGTAACGATGTTGCAGTTGTTATCGGCGGAACGGGAACTTTGGGCGGCGGAATGGCAGACGCTCTGGCAGCCTACGGCGCCAAAATTGCCGTGCTGGGCCGCAGCGAAGAACGAGGTGCGGCTCGCGTAAAAGAAATTGAAGCCGCTGGTGGAACCGCCATGTTTCATGCTGCTGACGCGATGGACCCGGTTTCGTTGGCAACGGCTCGGGATGCGATTAATGCGAAACTGGGACCGGTCAGCATTCTTGTCAGCGCAGCTGGCGGAAATCGTCCGGACGCCACTTTGCCGCCGGGCAGCGACTTTTGCAAACTGCCGACAGACGCTTGGAATGCGGTGTTTGATTTGAATCTGGTTGGTGGAGCACTGTTGCCCGCTCAGGTGTTTGGCGAAACCATGCTGCAGCAGGCTCGCGGAAGCATTATCAATATCGCGTCGATGGCTGGCATGATTCCACTATCGCGAGTTGTCGCGTACTCAGCCGCCAAGGCCGCAGTGTTGAACCTGACTCAGTTTCTGGCTCGCGAATGGGCTACCAAAGGCGTGCGAGTCAACGCGATCAGTCCTGGCTTCTTTCCGGCGGAACAAAACAAGGCGCTGTTGTTCAAGGAAGACGGAACGTATACGGAACGAGGCGGTCAGATTATCGGCCATACGCCGATGGCTCGGTTTGGTACGGCTGATGAACTTGCTGGAGCTGTGGTTTGGTTGGCAGCTCAGAAAGCATCCAGCTTTGTGACGGGCCAGAACATTGTGGTCGATGGCGGATTTATTTCGACCACAATTTAGTTTGGCAACAGCCAAGTTCCCCAGCAGCTAAGTTCAGCAACAGCCAAGTTCAGTGGCAGTGGCGAAGGGGACGAACCTGATTGTGGTGAGTCCTTTATTGCTGCCCGTTAGTTTCCTTTGAATTGCGCCCCATATGTTCTCACGACAAAAACGCACCGTTGAACAACTTCGCAGCTACCGGTACTTTGGGCCGGACGACCTGCGTTCGTTTGGGCACCGTTCTCGCCAGAAGCAGTCTGGCTTCGGTACGGAAGAGTTCGAAGGTAAGCCGGTCATCGGTATTCTGAACACGTGGAATGATCTGATTAGCTGCCACGCTCACTTCAAGCAGCGCGTTGAAGAAGTGAAACGCGGCATCTGGCAGGCGGGTGGCTTTCCTGTGGAAGTTCCCGTCATGGGGCTTTCGGAAACGTTCATGAAGCCGACGTCGATGTACTATCGCAACTTTCTGGCGATGGAAGCAGAAGAAGTCTTGCGGACGTATCCCATTGACGCGGCTGTGTTGATGGGCGGCTGCGACAAAACGACTCCGGCCCTGTTGATGGGAGCTCTCAGCGCAGATATTCCATCCATCTTTATGCCGGGTGGTCCCATGAACAAGACCAGCTGGCGCGGCGAGCAACTTGGCAGCGGCAGCGATGTCTGGAAGTACTGGGCCGAACGCGGTGCGGGACGGCTTGGTTGCGATGCATGGTGCGAACTGGAAGACCATATTGCCGCGTCTCCTGGACATTGTATGACGATGGGAACCGCGTCAACGATGACATCAATCGCAGAAACGATGGGGATGGCGTTGCCCGGTTCTGCGTCGGTGCCAGCCACTCATTCTTCGCATTCTCGGATGGCATCGGCGACCGGACGTCAGGCCGTTGAGCTGGCATGGTACAACGTAAAACCGACGGAAATCATGACGGCAGCTGCGTTTGATAATGCGATCACGGCTTTGATGGCGATCGGCGGTTCCACCAATGCCATCGTGCATTTGATGGCAATGGCTGGTCGAGCTCAGGTTCCGCTGACGCTGGAACGCTTTGACGAAATCTCACAGACGACTCCCGTGGTCGGCAATTTGCGGCCAGCGGGCAAGTACGTGATGGGCGATTTCTTCGACGCCGGTGGACTGCGGGCGTTGCTGGCGGTCATTTCCGATTTGCTGAAACTGGACGCACCCAACGTAGCCGGCACTAATCTTGGTGAAGCTATCAAGGGAGCGGAAATTTACGACAACGACGTCATTCGAATTCGTAGTAATCCGATTTGTGTGAACAATAGCCTCGCTGTTCTGCGAGGCAACCTTTGCCCGGATGGCGCCGTCATCAAGCCTTCCGCCGCAGAGACTCAGTTGCACAAACACCAGGGGCCGGCGGTTGTGTTTAAAAACTATCCGGATCTGAAGGCTCGTATTGATGATCCTGAATTGAAGCTGACAAAGGATCACGTCATCGTTTTGCAAAACGCCGGGCCACTGGGAGCTCCAGGCATTCCGGAATGGGGCATGTTGCCGATTCCGAAGTACCTGCTGGCTGAAGGCGTTCGCGACATGCTTCGCATCAGCGATGCCAGAATGAGCGGGACCAGCTATGGAGCGTGTGTGCTGCACGTCGCCCCGGAATCATTCGTGGCTGGTCCCCTGGCACTGGTCCAGGATGGTGATCTGATAACGCTGGACGTGGAAGCTCGCAAGCTGCAATTGGAAATCAGCGACGAAGAACTGGCGAAACGAAAGGCGGCGTGGACGCAACCACAGAATAAATTCACTCGCGGATACGGCAAGCTGTACTTCGACGAAACCACTCAGGCCAACGTCGGCTGCGACTTCCGATTTCTGCATGCCGATGGCAGCCAGGATTCTGATCCCAGCATTTATTAAAGCATTGCCGCATCAGACTGCGATCTCAATGCTCTGCGGTTGAATTGCTCTGCGGTTGAATTGCTCTGCCCGGCTGAATTGCTCTGCCCGGCTGGTGTCGTTCGTCCGGGACTGTTGATTGCTGTTGTGTTTTTACCGGTGACTATCGTTACCGGCCAGGAGCTGTCGTTGCTCTGTAAGAGAAAACAGCCGCACTCGAAACGAAGGTGTGACTGGTGGAAGAAGGGCGGGCGCACTTTTTGCGATTTAGTCCCAAGGGACGATACGTCGGTGCCGGCGGTGCCAAACACCGGAACAGCCACCGTGGTTTCTTGACGCGTAGGACGCTGAGTCGCAGAGCTAACGCAGAGGCGTTCTTGTTCGGTGTCGTCAAATCGCCTTGCTTCAGTTCGCGTTGCCAGTTCAGGACCGTTGATTGTTATGCTGTGGCTGGCCCTGACTGTCATCTCCCATCTGCGTTAAGTTGTTATCGTTGCTCTGTCACTTTACCAACTGCGTGGTGGTTGAATTATGTTGTCAGTGGAGGCTTTCGCCTTAAGCAACAGGAATGAGCTTCATTTGCTCTGCCTCTGTAAGTTTTTGTGTCGTGGCTGATACGAAATGCGGTTGTGACAGAAAACGGGGAACCGATGCTGTGATCTTGTGTCATGTCTGACTTAGCCGGACGGCAACAGGCGATACGGCCGAGGATTTACTCGCTTGTTTCGCGTGGTGGTTCCCTTTTACGTTATTGATTCGCCCGAACAGTTTCTGAATATCATGAACGCCCGACAATTGGAAAAACTTGGAGTCCCTCGCGAATGTGCGAATGCGGCTATCGCATGCGTTCAGAAGATGGCTGCGCAGAAAACGTGGTCGAAGGGGGAGATCAAGAAGCGATTGAAGCAGGTTGTTGAATCGCCGTCGTTGTTTTTGGGCGATCCAATTATGGACGGATTCGCGAACGAACTTCTGAGCGAGTCAGATAACACGTTGCCTCAGGCGATTTCTTACCAAACCTGGGGCGAGAATATCGACCACGGTGCTCATCACCAAATGGAAGATGCCTGCCAGCTTCCAAACGCAGTGGCGGCGGCTTTGATGCCGGACGGACATATCGGCTACGGTTTGCCGATTGGCGGCGTTCTGGCTCTTGATGGAGCGGTTGTGCCGTATGCCGTGGGTGTTGACATTGCCTGCCGAATGAAACTGTCAGTACTGGATGTCCCCGTTGCTTCTCTGACAAAACAGTTCGACCATTTTCGCAATGCATTGGAAAGTGGAACGGTGTTTGGAGTTGGCGTCGGTCATGAAACTCCCAAAGATCATCCGGTGATGGATCAGGATTGGTCGGTTTCCAGAGTGACGCGAGAAAACAAAGACAAAGCTCGCAGGCAATTGGGAACGTCGGGGTCTGGAAATCATTTTGTCGAGTTCGGTGTTTTTACGATTTCCGAAGTTGGTAACGAGCTGAATCTGGATCCCGGCCAATACGTTGCGTTGTTAAGTCACAGCGGAAGTCGTGGTGTGGGGGCAGCCGTTTGTTCGACATATTCAACAATTGCCAGTCGACAGTTGCCCAGAAAGTATGCTCACCTGGGACGCTTGGCGTGGCTGCAACTGGATTCGCAGGAAGGCCAGGACTATTGGGCGGCCATGAACCTGATGGGCGATTATGCCGCGGCGAATCATGATGTGATTCATAAGTCGGTGTCGAAGTTGTTGGGAGCCCGCGTGATTGCGGACGTCGAAAACCATCACAACTTCGCATGGAAGGAAGTTCACAACGGGAAAGAAGTGATTGTCCACCGAAAAGGGGCGACTCCCGCAGCCGCTGGTGTGCTGGGAGTGATTCCAGGTTCGATGGCTGATCCCGCATTTGTAGTTCGTGGTCGAGGCAGCTCAGCAAGTTTGAATTCTGCGTCTCACGGTGCGGGGCGAGTTATGTCGCGACGTCAGGCAAAGGATAAATTCAATTTTCGAGCGGTTCAGAAGTCACTTGAAAAACGCGGGGTGACGGTGCTTTCAGCCGGCGCCGACGAAGTTCCTGGCGTGTACAAGAACATCGAACAGGTGATGGCTGATCAGTCTGATCTTGTGGAAGTGGTCGCTCGCTTTGATCCGCGGATTGTGAAGATGTGCGGAGACGGCAGTCGGGCGGAGGACTGAACGGCCGGCGCGTTCCACCATCTGGACGACGGCGCTGTTGTGCGTCAATGGTGTTTGTTTTTTTTGAATCTGCAAACGCCAAAACGGGCCGAAGCAAAAACTTCGTCCCGTCTTGTATAGTTTTGAAGCGAGCTCTCGCGAACTGCGGAAATTTACATTCCGCCGCCACGAAGCTGTTCCTGTTCTAATTGGTACTTGCGACCAGCTTCTACCTGATTTGTCAGCTTGAATTCCGGCCCTGCTGGGAAGTATTGAACGTCGTCGTCCAAATACGTTGCGGATGGCAATGTTTGCCCGCCAATGGATGTCTGACAACCAGTGAATAACACACTGGACGCCGCAGCCGCCAGCATTGACAACAGTATGCCTGTTCGTCCTTTGTTTGCCTTCACGGGTTTGCACCTTAAACAGTTGATCTCAAAGTAGTCTTTGCCGAACGTAATTCCGGCTGAAGTGGAAAGCCCGGTCTGCTGTCCAGAAGCTTACATCGACGCTGTAACGTCCTACGATTCGAAAAACTGTTTTAATCGCTAAATCTTTTCCAACTGGAACACTATGATCCGCTGCTGAACCGGCAAATACTGCGACAACGTTCAGTGTAAGTGCGATTGAGCGGCGGAAACATAGAAGCACAGAAGGGGTTCAGGCCATGCAAATTTCAGGTATTCAAACAGATGTGACTCTTGGCGATCGTTCGGGGAATCTTGCGGCGATGAAGGTCGCGATTGAACGGGAAGTCGCTGCGGGAAGTCGCTTGGTGGTGTTTCCGGAGTGCTTTGTTACCGGCTACTGCTTCGATTCACTTGATGAAGCAGCTCAGTACGCGGAAACGCTTAATGGCGAATCAGTTCAGGCAGCGTCTGAAATCTGCAGTGCAAACGATTGCTTTTGTGTGTTTGGAATGTTGGAGAAAGACGGCGACCGTATCTTCAATACGGCAGTGCTGGTTGGACCGGAAGGGTTGGTTGGAAGTTATCGCAAGGTTCATTTGCCGTTTCTTGGCGTTGATCGGTTTACGACGCCGGGAGACCGCCCGTTCGAAATTTTCGAGGCCGGTGGAGTGCGGATCGGCATGCTGATTTGCTATGACGCCGCGTTCCCTGAAGCGACTCGGGCACTGGCGTTGAAGGGGGCTGATATCGTTCTGCTGCCGACAAACTGGCCACCGGGGGCTGAATCGATGTCGGAGTTTTGTGTGAATTCGCGAGCCATGGAAAACGGAATTTACTTTGCAGCAGTCGATCGCGTGGGCACAGAACGAGGCTTTAAGTTTATTGGTCGCAGTCGAATTTGCAGCCCTTGTGGAAGCACTGTTGATTCAGCAGATCACGCCGATGCCGGGTTTATTCGAGCTGTGATTGATGTTGAAAAGTCTCGTCAAAAACGCATTGTTCGCGTTCCAGGCAAGCATGTGATCGATCGAATGGCAGATCGACGCCCTGAAATGTACGGCGAAATCTGTGAGCCGCATTCATTGCTGCGTCCGGGGCGTGATGAACCTGTTTGATGGACGTGTTTTGAGATCCCGTTCGGGGATTCCGCCGCGGTTGAATGCACGGTTCAGACTTCGGCTGCGTTGTTAGGCTTGGCCTCGACGATCGATTTCGGCAGATATTTTTGCAGATATTCGTGATCGGCGAATCTTCGCAAAACCCAGCACAAAATGACTAACGGGCGGTCTTCGACATATACATCAGATGGAACGGGCTGCATTTGTGTTGGGGCTGTTGCATCATTGTCGGTTGTGTTGACCGGTTGGAAACCGTCCAGCGTAAGATGTACGTCCCATTTTTCACGTGCGCCAAACTGGTTCACGCGGTCCATCACTCGTTTCGCCCACACCATTCCGTAGATGTCGCGAAAGTTGGCCCAAAGTTCGAAGTGTAGCCGTTCTTCAGGAGCGTGAACTGATGGGGCGGAAATCTTTCCCGGAACGGACCATGCTGCCAGAGCCAGTGTTCCAGACGCGGCGCGGAAGTACCACGTATGGCCGAATTCCAGTAATTCCGTAACGGGTAGTGCCACGAGGACGCATGAAATTGCGGTCAGTAAACTGGCGGTTGTGTATTGCGTGCCGAAATAGTTTCCGCAGCCCATGACAACTACCAGGACGAATCCACAAAACGTGGGAGTCGGGAGTTCGACGGCGATATTGGCATTTCCTGATGCAAGCTGGGACGCTACCGGCCACTGCAGAACGACGATCATGGGAATAACCACAAACCATGGCCAGGCATTATGTGCCGGTCGTCGTGCCCCAAGGATGTCGACAAAGGGGGTCAACATTAATACGGCGGCAGCGTATTGGAGTCCCGACATCATTCGCAGGCTGATTGAATTCAGTGCCAACAGCACGCTGCATATAATTAATGCGGCGACGGCGGCAATTGCCCAGTTAGCTGCTGAGGCGGCAGAGGTTGACAGCACGGCTCGCCGCCAACTCAGGACTCGTAATAGAACAAATAGCAACAGGAAGAGGGGCAGGAAATTCATTGTTGGCGGGGCTGTTGCTTGAGTCGTACTTGCAGAATCCCAGTGTTTTCAGGCAAGTCAATACGGATTCTAGCGATCAATTCGGATTTTTCCATTTCAACGCATAGTTCGGTGGTGAGGAAACCGATCATTACAGCGGACGTAGGCATTGCACGATACGACTTACTCTCAAAACTCTCTCATCCGTGCATGTTTTACTGGTCTTCGATTGGAAACCTCACAGTACCGGTCATTGAAAACTTGTCAACGACGGTGCGTTTTTCTGTTCGCGAAAGCGAAAAGCAGTATCGCTGGGGCTGGCGGTATCTCAACTGCTCTTAGGGGAATTGAACATGCATTGGAAACGTATTGCACACGCTTTCCTTCTCGGAACCGGAATGTCCGTCGTCGGCGTCGGATGTGCGGCCGTAGATGCACTCGTCAGCTCGCCAGCTGGAAGAGTAGCTAACGGCTCTTCTCCTGAGCGACTTGTCGCAGTCGGTCGGGTCTTTGAGAACCAGGGGCGAATGAATCAAGCTCAGGCAATGTATCGCCAGGCCTTGAAGGCTGATCCTGGCAATTCGATTGCTCGAGAACGAATGCAGTTTATTGCATCGATGAACTCAACTCGCACCTTCAGTCCTTCTGAGCTGCGAGCGCAGGATGCGATTGCTGTAGCTGACTCTTTGAAGTCCAGAAAACAAATTGAAGCGACCGTTTCAGGGAAAGCGACGGCAGCAAAAACGACAGCTTCGAACGTTGCCTTGGCAGCCGCCGGGCAGGCGAAGGCTGTTGTTGCTTCGAAAGCATCTGAATCATTCACGGACGATGCCGGGTGGGTGCAGATTGTTGATACGGGTTGGGAGCTTGCAGAAATGGAAGGCACCAACTTTGTTGAGGAAGGTGCTTCTCCACTGTTGTTGGTTCCCGCCGCGAAGGCTTCGTCAATTGAAACAGTTGGCTTCGAGGGGCAAATGGACAATTCGCAGCACTCGCTTAAAGTTGTTACTGCAGAAGTCAGCCATGCGTCCGTCCAGTCGGAATGGAGGCCATCAGCAAGAAGTCGAGTGACATTTGCTGAATTGTCTGAATGGCTTGAGGCTCCTGTTGAGAATCAAGACAACCTTCTACGAGCGGTGCAGTCGGGTGAAGACGACGGAGTAAAGGCACTTGCGGCAGCCATGCTGACTGAATGTTCTTTGAACGACGCAAGTATTAACCTGGTGCTTACTCAGGCATGCCAGTCGGCTTCGCCGCTGCTGAAAGTGACTTGCCGCGATACATTAATTCAACGTGGTGCGATCGACCAGGACGGCGTTGATGAACTGATGGTACTGCTGACCGACGTTGATCCGGATATCCGAGCTCAGGCAGCGGCGAGTCTTCGCAACTGTGCTGGAACTGAATGGGCAGAGCGTTGCGTTACCGGGCTCGGCCTGCTGTTGGATGACTCACAGTCAATCATCGTAGCGGTCGCCGCGTCGACACTGGGAGACTTCGGGGCTGATGCTTCTGGACATACCGGGCGACTTGAAAAATTGATGCAGAGCGACGAGCAAGTTGTCTCTGAAGCGGCCTTGGTTTCTTTGAATCGTATTCGTTCGGAAATCACAGCGGCACACTCTGGGCATCAGCGATAGAGTGAAGTATTGAATGACAACGATCTTTGCAGTCGTTGACTATTGGGCCACTTCTATTCAAGTAACGATCCAGGCGGACATGTTGCTTCTGCGAGTAAAAAGTCGCAAGCGGAGTCAGGGAAGATGAAACGCATAACAATCAAAATGTTGCTTCTGGCGATGACCATTGGCTTCTCAGGGTGTGCCTCAATGAGTGACGGAATCATCTCGTGTGAGATGGGCATCCGAAACCACATTTTGGCTCAGAAGGCCTGGGGACACTGGTCCTGGTGCTACGACGAGCTTGAATTTCCTTTCCACTTTGCAAAAGGATTCAAGGACGGCTATCGCAATGTCCTTGACGGTGGAAGTGGGTGCCAGCCAACGCTGCCACCGCAGTGCTATTGGAAGCCTCAGTTCCAGACTCCGGAAGGTCGCTGCAAAATCAACGCCTGGTTTGATGGCTTTTCGCACGGAGCCTTGGCCGCCAAGCAGGATGGCTATGGAGCAATGGGAGAAATTCCAATTTCTCCGACAGCCAGAACGAACATTCAGGTTGCTCGCACGCCTGCTCCCAACAATATCTATGGCAACGTGTATTCAGAAGGCGAGATGCTGAACGTAAACGACGGTCAGTTGCTTGATCCTCCCGTGTCTGCGGAGGGAATAAACCTGGTGCCGGTTGAAAGTGGGAACGTCCCACAGATAAACGTCAGGCCATACGAATAACGTTGAACTGATCATTTTACTGCGGCGATTTTGTTTTTTATGTGGGTTCGCTTCGGGGACCGAAGCTTAAGTTACGAGACATCTTCACAAATTGAAGATGGAGGAAATCTCATGACGGTCATAATTTCAAATACACCAGAGCGTCACACAGCCAAGACGGTGGCCTTAAGCGGACGTCGCACATTTTGCTGCCTTGCGTTACTTCTTTTAACCGGTGCGGCGACAGGGTGTTCCGCATTTCCCGGCGGTTATGGGATCACAGGCATTCCAGTGTCTCGAGTGCCTCGCGACCTGTTGTATGCGGAGAAGAAGGACGACTTTGAAGACATCTCGATGCTGCGTTTGCGACAGGATTCACCTGAGTTTTATGCTCTCGGTCCTGGCGACGTTCTTGGTGTTTACATCAAGGGCGTGCTTGGAGACGATGATAAGCTTCCGCCAGTACATTATCCAGAGAACTCAACGCTGCCACCTGCTGTAGGCTTCCCCGTGCCGATTCGCGAAGACGGTACTTTGGCTTTGCCGATTGTTGACCCAATCAACGTGGAAGGCATGTCTCTTATTGAAGCGTCTGAAGCTGTCCGCACAGCTTATGTTGATGGCGTTAATCCGATTCTTACGGAAGACTTGAAAGTTGTTAGTCTCACAATGATTCGTCGTCGAACCGTTCGAGTGCTTGTGATTCGTGAAGAATCGGGCGGAGTCGCTGAGGTCACAAAACGTGGAACGGGACAGGTTGTTGACCTTCCAGCCTATGAAAACGACGTACTTCACGCTCTTAGTGAAACGGGCGGTATGCCCGGTCTGGATGCGAAGAACGAGATTCTGATTTACCGAGGTTTGTTTGCAGACGGCGTGAACTACGATCAGGTTCTGGCAAACGCTTGTGCTCAGGACTGTCTGGACTGCGAAGATCCATGTTTCTGCAATGAATCGCCAAAGCCGGACGCTCCAAACGTCACGCGGATTCCGTTGCGTTATCACCCGACGAGACCACCAACATTCACTCAGGACGATATCCTGTTAAGCGACGGTGACATTATCATTATTCGCAGTCGCGACAAGGAAACATTTTTCACGGCAGGCCGACTTGGAGGCGGAGAACACCAGCTTCCTCGTGACAAGGACCTTGATGTGATCGGAGCCATCGCTATGGCAGGTGGACCTCTTGGAAATTCCGGCACCGGCATCAGTGCTCTCAGCGGTGGGCGTGGAGGACAAGGCGGCTTTGGCGGTGGTGGCGGTGGCGGACAGGGCGGCGGCTTTTGCCAGCCATCTGTAGTGCTGATCACTCGCAATCTACCCTGCGGAAATACAATCACCATGAAGGTCAACCTGAACAAGGCGATGCAGAATCCTTCAGATCGGGTCCTTATTCAGCCTGGAGACATTGTGATGCTTCGCTACACGCTGTCTGAAGAAGTCGGCAACCTGTTCCTGGGACTTTTGCCATCCTACCTGATCGGAAACGGACTGAACCGCTAGTCCAAAACTCGAACCGCACTCGAAGAAGGCTCGTGGAATTCCACGAGCCTTTTTTTTGTTGGCATTTTTTCAGTTGTTCCGGTCCGTTCACCTTGAGTGGATTCCTGAAAAATCGCACGGAAAAGCGCATCAATGGCTCAAATGCGGCCTCTGTCCGGCAGTTGCTGCCGAATGGCGGCCGTTTCCTGTTTGTTCCTGTGTGTGTCAGTTCGAAACAGACTCTGAATCATCTCCCATCACAGTTCAGGACATGGTAGATGTACATCCCTTGGGCACGCTGTCTCGCGCCGTTGCATGAGATTTCTCAGGTACCGCGAGACCAGTTCCCTGCACTGTTGAAGAACGAATCTTCGATATGGATGTGAGACGATGATGAATAGACTTTGGATTTCGCTTGCCTTTGCGACAACATTCACGCCATTTGTAGATGCTCAGGTGCGGCAGTTTCCGTATGAAGCTCGCGTTGTTGTGGATGAAGTTTACGTAAGAAGCGCTGGCGGCGAAAAATACTATCCAACCATGACGCTGCCACGAGATGCGAAGGTGACCGTACGTCGGCACGATCCAGGCGGATGGTACATGATTGAACCACCGCAAGGCAGCTTCAGCTGGGTGTTGGCAAAGTACGTTCAGGAAACCGGCGGAGGTGCTGGTGAGATTATTGAAAACAATACCGTTGTATTTGTTGGAAGCGCCTTCGGAGATGAAACTTCCATCTGGCAACGAAAGTTGATGGCCGGAGAGAAAGTGAAGGTTCTGGGTCAGAAAGAAGTGCTGACCGCTGCTGGACCATCGCTGATGACAAAAATTGAACCGCCATCAAGAGAATGGCGATGGATTCCAGGGACTGCCATCGTTCCGATTGGCGAGTCCGTTAGAGCTGAACACGATAGCAACCCCTATGTGGTGCCGTCACATATCGCCGAACAAATGGCGCAGACTCCTGCTGTACAGCCGGAAGCGACAGCGAAGGCTGAGCCGCAGAATACCTCCCGGTTTGCACCAAGCCAGCAATTGGCTCAGTTGCAGAAGATTCGTGAAGAACAGCGAGAACTGCGGCAGATCGACCAGCGTTTTCGAAGCATGATTCTGGCTGACCCTTCGCAATGGGATCTGGACGCCATTGAAAAAAGCTATTTGGAACTTCAGAACTCAGCAACATTCAAGCCGGTGGTGGGGCAGATCGATCTGCGGTATCCAGCGATATCTCGCTATCGTCAACGCAAGGCACAGATAGAAGATCTGAATCGCCTGACATCCGCAACGGAAAAACGAGATGCAGACCTTCTGGCGACTCAGTTTGGATTTCCCACCAGCGCCATGGGACCGGAATTGATGCAGCAGTCTTTCCCGGTCGAGCAACCGTTTCAAAGCAGTGAAATGGTATTTCCAACCCCTGACGCTAATTTTCAAGGCACGCCTGCGGCACCATCTGTTGCTTCAGCCAGCGCGTCAAATGGCGTGTTAACTGTTCCGTCAACTGGAGGGTACTCTGGCGCTGGTCTTGTTCAACGTGGGGCTGAAAATACAGATAGTCCCTATTTGTTAACGTCGCCTGACGGAAAACTTTTGGCACATTTAAAGCCCGAGTCCGGAGTCGATCTTGAACAATATGTAGGACGTTCTGTGGGCTTACACGGCAAACGGTGGTTTGATGATTCCATCAGTAGCGACCGAATTCAAGTGACCGGATTGAGCGAAGTTCAACTGCGAAATTGATCGCTTGATCAGGCATGTTCGACCGTCTGATTGTCCGTTGAAATCCTGTTACGGCTGGTTCAGATTCACATGTTCAGACGCCCCGATCGGCAATGGGCCAACAAAACTTCGAAAAACCTTTGCCACATAAGTCTCCGCAAGTACACGAATTGACGCGTTCTTTGTAGATTCCAGGGATCTACACGATGTACGCATCAATTCCTGCACTGCGGAGACTTTTTTACGATGAGTGAATCGAAGACCCCATCAGGCGATGGCTTAACCAAGGACCCCTATGCATCACCAACCGTCGGTGATGCAGCATTGGCAAGCGGCACGCCGTCGGGGATTGTTTCCCGGCTGTCGATCATGATGTTTCTGCAATTCTTTGCCTGGGGAGCATGGTTTGCGACTCTGGCCTCAGCCCTGGACAATGCCGGGCTTGGCGGAATTATTGGAGACGCCTATGCCAGCGCACCGCTTGCGGCGATTATCGCTCCGCTGTTTTTGGGACTGATCGCTGACCGTCTGTTCGCTTCCGAGAAAGTTATGGGCACACTGATGCTTGTTGGTGGAGCAATCATGCTGGCCATTCCTGGCATCGCCGCCGGAGGGGAAAAGAACGGTGGCTTGATTGTCTGGATGATTCTGGCTCACTTAATGTGCTACATGCCGACATTGGGGCTTGGCAACACCATTGCATTCACTCACATTAAGAGTCAGGAACACTTCCCTAAAATTCGAGTCTGGGGAACGATTGGCTGGATCGCCGCTGGCCTTTTGGTCGGAATTATGGGCTGGTCGAACAGCTTCAATATTTTCTGGCTGGGTGCCGGAAGTTCGATCGCCCTGGGTTTGTTCTGCTTTGCTTTGCCAAACACACCGCCCCCACTAAAGGGGAAACCCATGGATCTTCGGTCCCTGTTTATGGTGGACGCGTTGAAGCTTCTGGGAGACCTGAACTTCCTTGTGTTTGCTGTGTGTTCGACACTCATTTGCATTCCGTTGGCTTATTACTACGGAATGACCTCGACATTCCTGAATCAGACCGGATTTTCTGAACCTGCGGCAACGATGACGATCGGGCAGATGTCTGAAATCTTCTTTATGCTGCTGATTCCATTCTTTTTCCGACGACTCGGCCTGAAGATGATGATCATGGTCGGCATGGGCTGTTGGATCGTTCGTTATGCGTTGTTCGCGTTTGGTGCTCCGGATCAGGTCACATGGATGCTTCTGCTTGCGGTGGCTCTGCACGGAATATGTTACGACTTCTTCTTCGTAACAGGTTTCATGTACACAGACCAAAAGGCTCCGGTTGCCATTCGTGGTCAGGCTCAGGGGTTGCTTGTGTTCTTGACGCAGGGCGTCGGCATGTTCATCGGCTACAAAGTTATGGCAGCGGGTTCGTTCCTGGGAATCGACCTGGGATGGACCATTGGTGAATATGGTGCTCAGGTGACAAAGTCTGAGGAGTATGTGGCAGCGCTGAAGGTTGCTCGAGGCGAACAACCAGCAGTAGGTTTTCTTGATTCCTTTGGCCAAATGTTCTCACGTAACTTACCGGAATCGCTTGACGGCACCTTGTTGAGCGAGACGATGGGGCAATGGAAGAATTTCTGGATGTTCCCGTCAATTATGGCGGGCATCATCCTGGTGATCTTTGCGATCACATTCTGGGATAAGGCCAAGCCGCCAGCGGACGAATAATTGTTCGGGAATCCGCTTCTGGCAGATTCGAGGCGCGTTTTCATTATGAAAGGCTGACCCGTCAAGTACGTGGTCAGCCTTTTTTTCGTATGCAGCTTTTAGAGTCTATCTCAGAATGATGCGTGCAGGTTGCCCGTGTCTTTGCGGAGCGGCGACGCGGCGTTTCCAGCCGTCAGCTCGACTTTGGGTCAAGAGCCATGTCCAGGCCCAAAACCGGCTTCTCAAAGCTGTGCTTTTGCCCAGACTGCCAGTTTTTGGCGTGAATCAGCCCCTACACCCCGTACAATCGTCAAAATCGACATAACTGGACTTTGGTTTTCAGAGAGGAAACCGGGGTTCAAAAGCACCTGTACGGGAGATTGATGACATGAAACTGTTGCGGCAGTTGTGGTCGGACGAGGCGGGAGTGATTTTGTCTGCCGAAGCGGCGTTGGTGGGGACCGTTGCTGTGATTGGGGTTTCGACGGGATTTAGCGTCGTGGCCACCTCGGTCAACGAAGAGTTAAAGGATGTCGGGTTCGCGATTCGCAGCCTCGACCAAAGCTATAATGTTCCCGGAGTTCAGGGCTGCTGTGCCTTTACGGCGGGCTCTTCGTTTGAACAACAACCGGTTGGCGAGTCTCTTGCTGAATTGTGCGACGCAGCGAAGTCTGTGAAGTCACATTCGGACGGAAAGAAAGCTGCGAACGCTGACGTAAACGAGAAGGCTTCGTCGGACAGGAAAAAGGATCGTACAAACAACCGTGATTCGGACTCGAAGAAGAAGATTGAACGAAAACTCTAATAGACACGCCTTGTCTGATTCTTAATTTCCTACTCTCTGTTGCCAGGTCCGCACGACTCTTCGAACCAGGGCCTAAACGCGAGCCACCGTCAACGGTGGCTCTTTTTTTGTCTTGCCCATGTGTTTGCAATTTGGTGTTGAGCGCTGGACTCAGCAGGTGGCGAATACTCCGGCAGACCACACTTGCCTCGCTCTGCCCTTGGCGACCCCAACAGCCGCTGCGAAGATTCGCGAGCGGTTCATGACGAGTGCATTTCAGGGCAGCATATGTCGCCAGTCATCGGGGGCACGTGCGCATGGCCTGAACTCTGGCGAGTTCAACCACAACTACCTATCCTGATTTCTGAATTCCGCAGACCACTGGTTCATTGCGTGCCAGGTAAGGCTCTGTGTTGCCAGCATGGAGAGCCTGATGGCTGCTCCATGACGACTTATTGCTCTTGAGGTGCCACGCCTGTGTTCGGCTGGGCGGACAACTCATCGAGCTGTTCCACTATTCCGCTGATGGGAAGTAGTTCAGTGTGTAGTACGCTTCCTTGTGAAGCAATGGCAGGTCCGCTTTTGATCGAACTCCGTCGGAGTGTAGTTCGTGAACATGTCCTTCCTGTAGTCCGTCAACATAAAGCCGGACGCTCTTGTTGTCTTTGCCGACAACGGCTTTCAGAATCGTTGGTTCCGTGTGATCGACTTCCGGGCTGCCGTACGATTCCTGATAGATGTATGTGTAGGTTGTCAACTTGTAGGAGCTGACATCTTCAACGGACGCGGCACTTACTTCGTGTGTAAATGTCAGCTCGAAGCCGTCAGGCTTGACGTGCATGTCACGAATTTCGAAGGGGATCTTTCCCGTCCAGTTGACGCGTTCGACGGCAAAGGGTTTTCGTCCGCGAGATCCCCAGCCGCGGTTGGTTCCGCCGACAAACATGGCTCCGTTTTCTGAAATTTCCAGGCCCAATGATCCGGAGTCAAAGCCTTCCAAAAACGGAAAACATGCTCCCTGCCAATGTCCCTGAACTTTTTCCATGCTGCATCTCATAACGGTACTGAAAGACTGATCTGTAACAAACATCTGATCGTTGAATGGCCCAAATTTACCGTTGCTCATGTCGCAGGCAACACCAGCCGCTGATTTTCCCATTTTGTCGTATGGGAAATGAATGCAAGGAGGCTCGTATTCTGGAATTCTTTTGGCTTCCGTCATTATGCGACTGCCGCTGGTAGGCAGAGTTGGCTGGGGGCCCATTGTTGATTCAGCATCCTTGTACCATTCAAAGCCACCAGGATGCCCCATGAATTTTCCGGGGATCAAGTGCTTGAGTTCGCAGGTGCCGTTCCACGGACCCTGATTGTCCGTGTAAAAAATATCTCCCAAACTGTTGGCACCGATTCCGCCAGGCGAACGAACTCCACTGCAGGTTGGCGTCATTTGTCCGTCGGCCGACACGCGGACGCACCAGCCACGATACGGGACTTGGCTACTGAAGGATCCAGTTAGGCACAACACAACCCAGATGTTGTCATCTTTATCAAACTTCGATCCGAAGGCGTATTCGTGGTAGTCGCCTGATATTCCCCAGTCGCCGTTGACGACTTCGAATTCGTCTGCGATACCATCGGAATCTGTGTCGCGAATTCTGGAAACGTCTGGTCGTTGAATGACGTACAGCCAACCGTCTTTTTCTGTCATGCTAAGAACTTCATGCAGGCCATGGGCGAATCGCGTGAAGTTTTTTGCGGTAACGTTTTCTGCAAACGGATCTGAAATCATCCAGATCTCGCCACGGCGAGACGCCACAGCCATTTTTCCGTTGGGCATCATTTGAAACGAACTGGCCTCAAGCACAACGTCCTTTGGGGTTTCAAATGTTGTAATTGGGTAATAGTCGCCCTCAGTTGGTACTGCTGCTTTGGGAGCGTCTTCCTGAGCAACGGCGACTGACGTAAGCATCAGTAAGCAAATGATCGAGCGGTTTAGAAATGGCATTATTAGATCACCTTTGCAAGGCGTTGAAAATTCGGAAGACCAGTTGGGTTTTGCCAGACTACCAGGAGATTTCCTGAACCACTTCTGCGGTTCCATTTGTGACGGACACCGGCACCAGCAGTTCTGACTTATCGCCGCTTTGACGCAGGACTGGTAGCCCAGAGGATTGGGTCCTCATCCGGATTGCGTTGTCGATCAGGTATGATCCGTCATCCTGCTTTGTGATCACTCGACCCACTGCGGCTCGAACATACAGGCTGCTAACCGAAGCTGCGGCCGAAATATTCAGGGTTCGCTGCAGTGCAGCATCCGGCTTTTGGGGCACCGGTGTCAGCTTGTCATTGACTTCAAATTCAGCGGATCGGTAGCGAAATGCTGGTCGTCCGTTGGCGTCAAGTCGATAGCCCAGGAAGCGATAGCCCAGTTGCTTTGGGGATTCTGTTGGCCACGGTGAACTTGCTGATTCCAGAACAGCAACGGGCACCGTTTGGTCGAACTTAATGGCGTGGTCACCAAGCGGTTGCTGTCGCCCCTGTCCTCGACCTTCCCAGTGCAGAGATGAGTCGATGAATCGACCGTGCCAGATCATTGCCAAAGACATGGTGTCAGCGTCCCATGCAATGTTGGCACCTTCCGGATATCCAACTGCGATTCCTCGAGGCGTCAAACCTTCGATGAAGTTTCGGTAGATAATCGGTGTGGTGTTGGGTTTCAGTTCGATCATTCCGCCAAGCACGCCATCCGGCACCTTGGCCTTATCTGCATCGGACAGGTATCGCCAGATGGCGGATATTTGTTGACCGGGATCTCCATCGTAGATTTCGGTCGCCACACTTTTGCCGTTGGGGAACGCGGTTGGCATTCGAGTTCCGGGACGCAGTGCTTCAGGTTTTGGCAGATAGCGATGGAACCAGTCTTCATTGATGCGTTTTGTCATGGTCTGCAGGTCGAGTGCCTGAATTCCGGCGGATTTGTACTTGCCGAATGTGTGGCACTTAATGCACGACAATCCTTCAGATCCTACCAGCTTGCGTCCATTCGCTTTGATACGGTGGTCTGCATCATCAAGTGCTGCAAGTTTAGAAGGTTCAGCTAGATCGATTTCAATAAATGCGTTCACAAGGTGTCCGGCTGCAGATCCAAAGGCTGGCATTTGTGTCAACATATACGGACGATTTTTGGCGCCGTTGTTAAGGACATCCTTAAGCCAGGTTTCTTTCAGTTTGTCACCGACTCCGTTCAGCGGTGGCGGCAATCGGCCTTCGTCGCCCATTTCTGGAATCCGCGAAATGAACTGAGTGTTCCGATCAGCCTCGGGGCCGCCGATGCTGCCGCGTTGATGACAGCCGTAGCAATTAAACGCCTTCATCGCATGAACAATGGTCTCGTCAGGCTGGGCAGCCGTTGTTTCGGTGGCGCTGGTGAGTACAGCGTTGATGGAGTCAATCTGTTGGCGGTTTAGTTCGTAGTCAGGAACACGATCCATTTTGGTTTCGGCAAGGCACCCTTTTCCTGGAGAGCAATCGGCAATCGCAGGCACCTGTGCGGCAAATTCCACGGGCGTTCCGTCACGCTTTAGTTCATGACATTTGGCGCAACCGAGTGACCCGAACAGCTTTTGTCCTGTTTCAACCAGTGCTCCGTCGAATACGTAAGTGTCTGAACTTGCGTTCGCGTTTTCTGATTTCGTGATTGTCGGTTTCATCGGGCTGCCATCTGCATTTTGTGTCAGCCAGGCGTCAATTGGTTGGCGCGAAACGTCAGGACCTTCGAATTCAAGTGCGAGAGATTCTTCTCCACCAACTTCGGAGTAGTCGACAACAATTTTGTGGACACCTGTTGTAAGTTTGATTCTTCCGGTTTTGGTGGTGTGTGGGTGAACGCCATCCGCATCAACAACTTCTTCGCCGTCGATGTACAGGAAGCTGCCGTCGTCTGATCCCAGATGGAACCGATACTGCCCCGTCTTATCGACCTTCAGGTAAGCTTCAAAGCGAACGGAGAAATCCTGGGCCCTGTTCGCCACTGAAATGTCCAGCCCAGACGTAAAACCTGTTGAATCAGGCGTTAGAGTGCCCAGATCCGGCACTTCGCTGAAGCCTTTGTTAAACACCGAGTACTTTACATTGGGTTCACCTGCTTCGATGACAATGGGGCCCACCAGGAAGTGAGCCAGGTCTCGCGTCTGGTTGTCATCCAGGTTGAAACCGGGCATTCGTCCAGAGGGACGCACGTCGTGCGGCTTCTTCAGAAAGGCTTCAAGGCCGGTTAACGCGTATTTTTCACCCAGTCCAACAAGTGGCACCGATGTGTTTGGATTGGTCGGCGTGCCGTTTCGCGGTGCATGGCAGGCGATGCAGCCGATTTCATGAAACAGTCGTTCACCATTTTTGATTGAGCCCTTGTTTGAGCTCTGGTTCTTGAAGGCACCAGTCGTGGAAAGAAAGCTGGCAATGGCTGTTGCAGCGGCTTTTCTTTCAGGCTCAGGCATGCGATCCAGTAGGGAAGGCATGGTTGTGCCAGGTTTCACACCGTGAGGGTCCTGAATGAAATTCCAGACATAATCGGCGTGTAGTCGGTTGCCAGCTTTTGTCAGGATCGGCGCCGTTTTGGTAAGCACGTGAGTTTTCAGTGTGTCACTTGCTGAATGGCATGATAAGCAGTTCAATTCACCCAGTAGAAGCTGGCCGCTGGCGATGGCCTGAGTTTGATCTGACGCGTGAAATCGTTCGAAACCCGGAATCAGAGGTCGTCTGGCTTCTTTTTCGTGGTTTAGCGGCTGGACCCAAATGTTGCGGAATCGCACTGGATTTCCGTGGTTCTGGAAATAGATCGGTCCCGGTTCTGGTCCTTCCTTTACGGGAGCCGCACGTGTTCCTCTGGGAAGTTCAACGCTGCTGTGAACGGTGACACCATTCAGCCGAACGGTGAGAGTGGCGTTTGATACTTTCTCGCCGTTTTCAAAACGAGCCGCCTTGAATTCGGCGTCGTAGGTCTGCCACGTTAGCGGTGGAAAACACATATTCAAATTGGGGCTCTGAATTTCATAGATGCCGCCGGTTTCGTTGTCTTTTCCTTCCAGACCGAACGAATCCAGAATCTGAGTTTCGTACCGGCCCTGGTAGTACAACCCACTGTTACCGCGCCCCTGACCTCGAGCCTTGGGCATGAACGGAGTGCGGAATTCTGCGTGAATTCGAAAATCCTGAAACTTGTCTTTACTGGTGATGCCTTCCATCAGCAGTCCGTCATCGGTTAGGCGAGCTCCTTTTTCCCAGTGCTCATCGACCGATATTTGAGTACCATCGAACAATACAACAGCTCCTTCTGGTGGAGCGGCGCCGATGGTTGGGCTTTGCCGTTCAATTCGTTGGTAGCCTTCTGTCAGATCTGCAACGTCGTCAGCGTTTGCTTCAATGTTTTGCTTGTCCCGGCCATTCCAACCATCGCCTGGAAGCCCTCCCGTGTAGATGACAACAGTGAAGTTGCCTTCACCTTGAGCAACCACCTGAATGCCGCTGCCATCCTTTTTGTATTCGCCCTGTCGTTGAAAGTCCGGATCGGCTTTTGCGGCTTCCGGGCTATCGTAGACGTCTGCAGCGTAAGTCGCGTTGGTTGCATTGACGACCAGAAATGTCACCATGAAAAGATGGTGGCGAAACATAAGCGGCTCCGAAGTCTGAGTCGGTAAAAGGAAGTCGTTGATATTCGCAGTTGACGACGACGGTGAGAAGTTGGAAGTTGAAGGAGGGTTTGTCGATCACACACTGCTGCTGGAACGATCGGCGGACCGAAACCATAGCTTGTCTATTGACCGATTTCCAGCGAATGCCGGACATCTTGATTTTTGTGATTGGCCAGATGTTCCTGGCTTGAGACGGTTGGCTGCCAGGTTTCTTGACTTGTAGCCAGGCGAAACGGTCAGGTCAAGTTGAAGTGCGTCACTCCTGATGAAAACGCGATCGCGCCGCGTTTAAGCATTGGGTTGTGTCCGGAAATGTCTGGCAATTACTTGATCGGCGGCGCGGTTGGCGGCTGATCCAGGACTGTATTTGCCCCACCGTTTACTATTGCGCCGTTTGTTGGGTGACCATAAATTTAAAGCCAGTGTCGGTGTGGCTCAATCGGAACCATGTGCGGCGAATTTGTTCTGGTTCGCGATCGGCGTACGCGGCTTCCATCGTGGCCAGTTGTTCTTCAAGTTCAGCTGGCATCAGTTGGACAAGCTTTGCTTCGGAAATGTCGACGCCTACTGACCGGAACAACGCTTCATCCAGCAATTGAAGGTCTCCACCACTCCACGTGGTAAAGTAACGCTGTTCTTGTTGGATATTTGACTCACTCCGGCTGCTAAGAACTCCGCCCTTGTTTTCAAGGTAGACAATGGTTCCATCAGGAAAGACGGCGGCAAGCTGAATTCCCAGTTGCTGCAGCATGTTCGTGTATGCTGATTCGCTGTGAGGTGCATCGACTTCGAAGAACCAATGATGATCCCGGGATGAACGCCGGCTACTTCGAAGTGGGCCATGGTTGCTGAGATCACTCGAGCCGCTTTCGCCTGTGTTAGAATTACTTCGACCGTCGTTCGTTAAACCGGATGCGCTGTCCGAATGTAAATTGATTGTGATCGCCAATTCCTGCAGGCTCAATGCGTTGGTTTCTGTGATCGGTTCTTCATCATCGAGCGGAACTGAAGTGTTGGTTTCGAATTGCGGCGACTGTGGTTCGTGGTACTGACTGTTGATCTCCAGCGGGACGGGGGGATCAATGGGGTTCGGGTGGCCCGTCTTCGGAACAGTTAGAAACTGCTGCCAGACGAGGATTAATCCGGCGCACAACATCGATAGCAGAATGATCGAAGTCCAAAGTGCCGACGTCGAACGATCGTAGAACGTTTCTGCCATGATGGGAGTTGCGTCAGTCACAATCGTGCGCCGTTCGTTCATCGCAGCATTTCGCATCTTCCGACCTTCTACAATTTGAAACGTGACAAATGATGAAAGTTATGAAACCTGATTCTTCGAGTTGTAAGGCAATAAACCATTATTAGTTCGCGCCCGCCAGAAACTAAACCGCTGGTGGCCACAACGCCCACCAGGCGAGTGCAAATGGGCCTGCAAACAGTGGGCTATCCAACAGATCCAGCAGTCCGCCGAATCCAGGCATTAGAATGGCCGAGTCCTTCTTTTCGGCATCTCGTTTGATAAGTGATTCACATAAATCACCAATCAAACCGACAACGCCCATCGTGGCACTGTAGCCAAGCACGCAAGCCAAAGTCGATGCTTTGGGTGACGCGTCAAACAGTTGTCCGCCGAATGTCAGCCACAGCCAACCGCCCAGGCAACTGCCCACGATTGCGCCCAAGCCGCCCATCCAGGTTTTTCCGGGACTTAACCGCGGCACCATTTTGCGTTTGCCCCACAATCGACCAAACGTGTAAGCCACAATGTCGCCACTTTTGGCGGCGATAATGACCGAACCGATTGCGAAGTAGCCAATTGAAGCCTTGGGGAACCACCGAAACTGTGCGATCACGGCTAACAATCCTCCCGCGTACATAACGCTGATGAGGTTGGCCCCCAGCGATTCCATGGATTGTCCCGGTTTGCGATAACGAGCTGCTTCGTACATCATCAATACTGTAAACGAAGCTGCCAAAGCAGCGGCCACCAGGCCCAACGACACCAGCAGCCCGTACAGACCTGCTGGTACAGCAGGCAGTCGCGTGTGCATCCATGCTGCCAACACGACCAGCACGTTGCAGGCTGCCGTTAGTTCGAACGACGGTTTCATGTGGCGAGTTCTCAGCAGGTGAGCCATCTCAAGGCTGCCGCGAATCGTCAGAAACAAACAGAACAACAGCAACACGGGGGCTCCACTTCCCAGACCGGAATCCCACCAGAAAAGTGCGAGCAACGAAGGAACAAGAATCGCTGAAATCGTGAGTCGCCAACCGAGCATGAATGGTTGCCCTTTGAAACTAAGAGGTGATTGATGATATTGGCCGGTTGAGTGGCGTGTTGGCAGCCAGTAGATACTTGGCTTGATGTTTCATCAACGGTCGTTGATGACCTTTATACGATCCGTTAGTCCGAACGAAATCTGCCGTTTTATCCTGTTGGTGACGACTTCACGCCGTCATTCAAGCCTCCAAAGCGTCGATTGCGTGAAGCGAATGATTTTAAGGCTTCATGCAAATGTGGTTCTCTGAAGTCCGGCCAGAATTCTTCTGTAACCCAAAGTTCTGAGTAGCTGATTTGCCACAGAAGATAGTTGCTGATTCGCATTTCATTTGCCGTCCGAATCACCAGGTCGGGATCCGGCATGCCAGCAGTCATCAGGTTTTCGGCGACAGTGGTTTCGGTGATGTCTTCCGGTAAAAGTTTACCGTCTTTCACCATGCGAGCAATTTTTTGAGTCGCTTCTGTAATTTCCAGGCGAGCTCCATAGTTCACGGCAAGGCACAGCATCATGCCATCGTTGTTTTTAGCGGCCTCTTCAGTAATCGCGATTTCTTTTTGAATGGCGGGATCAAGTTCGTCCGTTTTTCCGATGACTCGAAATCGAAGCCCCTGTTGTTGAATCTGTTTGCGTTCTTCAATTAGATAGTGCCGCAGCAGCTTCATCAGCAGTGTGAGTTCCAGCTTGGGACGCTTCCAGTTTTCGCTGGAAAAGCAATACAACGTCAGTTGTTCAAGGCCCAGGCGAGAACATTCTTCCACGATCGCTCGTACAGAATGCACGCCTCGCCGATGCCCTTCAATTCGCGGCAGTCCTCGTTTTTGAGCCCATCGTCCATTGCCGTCCATAATGATGGCGATATGGCGAGCCAACCGTTCGCGCTGAAGGCCGAACTCCGAAACTTGTGCATCTGTGTAGGCAGGTTCGCGAGACAATTATTACGTCCTGGCGAAGAGGGAAAACGAAAACAGCTGGACCGATCCACCAATCCGAACGTTAACGAAATTCTGTGCCGCCGACTACCGCACAAAGCCCTGTAAGCCGAATCAGTGCGAACGTGCCCCCGTTTTGTGTCTTGATTTCCTGACAAGGGCTTCACCCTTGACCTGCTGGCGTTGTGGCGGTTCGAAAGTTCCACGTCTTCGGGAGAAGCACGCTAATGGGGCAAGGGCGAAGCCATTGTTTGGGCAGCCACTTTGCAGTATTCGAAATCTTCGCCAAGTCCAAGCCTGTCGCAGAAATCGGCCAATCTTGTTAAGCGTTCGTTGGTGTCCGGCCGAATCGCCCAATGCCGTTTTGTCAGACATTCCGGGCATAGATACAGCGGGCCTCGGTCTGCTTCTTCCAGAGAACCACTGCCGGCCATGTTGCATTCAAAATGCACACAATGCTGCATGGAATACATGTGGCCGGTTTCGTGACTTGCGGTCTTCAGCGTGCGTCTCAGGCATTGAGTGAATTCAGCGGGGCCGTCGTCCGGATTTCCAAATCGTGCCATTAACCAGACTCCCACACGGTCTTTCAATGGAGCCTGCCCGAATACGAAGTTCCAGTTTTTATCAGGCCACAAGTCGGTGGCTGTTAACGCAATAAGTGCGATCGCGTCGTTTGGAAGTCGTGGCGCAAGGAATTCGTTTTGTATCCATGAAGCCAAAAGTTGTTCCTGCTTTGTATCCGGATGAAGTCTTCTGGCCTCGCCAGCGATGACGTTATCGTCAACCGGATCCAGGAGCGTCACGTCGCACGCAAAGTACAGGCCGAGAAATTCGGCACTGGCCTCAACGATCGATTGCTGAGCCTTCGAAAAACGCCCGACCGGCTGAACGTAGATTATGTGTCGCGTGACTGTAGGCGTAATCGGATTGGAAAGTGCGTACTGAGCAAACGTCTGAGTTGGCTGAATCACTGTATCTCGCCAGTCTCTGGGCGAAGGCGTTCCTGCGGCTTTGTGCAGATCTTCAAGGTTGGCGGTTGCAACACGAAAGACCTGGTCTGCCGTCGACAGTTGGTAGTCCGACCATGCGGCATCAATATTCGACCAGACAACGCTCAGGTTTTGCCCCAGCGTTGAGCAAAATGGAAACAGCAGCAACATCAAAACAACACGTATCTGGCGCATAACTTCCCCTCAGTTACTGGAAGGTAGGCAACGAAATCCGTTGTTCGCCGAAATTCTGCAGATAATTGCTAAGGCGATGGGCTATTTTGTGATTTGCTGCACGGCGGCTTCAATACGTTTCAGGTTGGATTCGAAAGCCTGCACGCAGCTATCGGAATCAGTGGGCAGCGATTCGCAAAGATCGATTTCGACGATGGGGACGCCGGCAGACTTCATTGTCTGTCGCAGCGTATCGCTGTTTGGCGAATTTTCGGCGCGATTGACAAAACACAGGGTCAGCGAAGCGTCAGGCGGCGGATCAATTGAATTCGTTGGGATGCCTGGCGTTGAAGCGGGGCGAAGTTTCCAGCCCAGTCTGCGAATCAAGTAGTCATAAAACGGGCCATCCACTATCACGGTCACCTGCAGTTCTGCGGTTTGTTTCTGCAGTTGCTGAACATGCGTGTTCAGCTTGTCCAGCTGGTTGGCAAGCAGGGCCGCATTAGCTGCGATTGATGACGCGGAATCTGGCTTGAGCCGTACTAGCCGACCTTCAATCACGCGCAGCTGGGCGGTCGCGAGTTCCGGGTCCAGCCAGGTGGCCCAGACTTTCGGGCCGCCTGCGTCTCTCCCTTTGGGACCGTGCTGGTGAGTGACTGAGTTTTGAATTGCGATCAGTTGATCGGTGTATCCGGCGGAAGTGTCAACAAGCCGAGATTTCGGCAAAGATAAGGTCTGCAGCCAAGGCTCGTACCCTGCTCCATTTAACAGCAGCAGGTCCGCCGATTGGATGCGTCTAACGTCGTCCAGAGCTGGCTTCCAATCGATGCTGTTTGAAGTTTCCGGGATCACCAGTTGCAGTTCAATGTTGTCGCCGGAAAGTTCACGTGCGAAGTCGGCCACCACAAAACTTGTGGCGTAGACGATTGGTCTGGCCGTAGCTTCGGTATGTGATTTGGTGTTTTCACTGGTGGCTGGAAAATCACATCCTGAGATAAACCCGATCAGCACTAAGGCCAGCTGCGAAGTTGATGAAAAGCGAATGTTCAATTTAGCGTTCTTTCGGCTGACATTCGTGCACTGGGAATTTTTCAGGCTTCAACCTGATGTCGAAGTGGATTTCCGGAAAGTCCGGCAAGCAGATTGTCGGCTGCAATTTCCGCCATCGCATTTCTACTGGACGTCGTTCCGCTTCCGATGTGTGGAACGATAACACAGTTTGGCAGGTCACGAAGCTTGCTGTTTCCGGCAAGTGGTTCAGGATCTGAAACGTCCAGCCCGGCTGCGAAGATGCTTCCGGAAGTCAGGGCTTCATAAAGTGCATCTTCGTCAACAACACCGCCTCGCGACGTGTTGACGAAAACGCAGTTTGGTTTCATTGCCTGAAATGCAGACGTGCTGAACATGTGGGTGGTCCCGGGGTTCAGATCGGTATGCACCGAAATGAAGTCGCTTTCTGCCAGCAACTGATCCAGCGAAACGTGCGATGCGGCCATTTCGGATTCAGCCTGTGGCTTCCCCGACCTGGCCGTGTAAAGAATCTGCATGCCCCATCCAAAATGGCATCTTCTGGCTGTTGCCTGCCCAATTCTTCCCATGCCGACAATGCCCAGCGTTTTGCCTCGCAGGTCCTGTCCGATAAATTCCATTGGTTCCCACGTTAGCCACTGTTGCTGGCTGACGTTTTCGATTCCCTTTTTAATGCAGCGAGCGGCCGCAAGCATTAAGGTGACGGCGATGTCGGCCGTCGCGTCTGTTAGAACGTCTGGTGTGTTGCCAACCACAATTCCTCGGCGTGTTGTTTCGTGTACGTCAATGTTGTTATAGCCGACTGCAAAGTTACTGATCACCTTCAACTGAGGCCCTACGGCCTCCAGAAAATCGGCGTCAATTCGGTCGCTAAGCAGGGTCAGAATGCCGTCGCATCCTTTGGCTCCCTGGATCAGCGATTCCGTCGACGGAGGCATTCGTTCGGGCCAAACCTGGCAATCAGTAGCGGCGCGGATTTTGGCCAACCCGGCTTCGGGGATTTGGCGAGTCACAAAAACCTTGTGTGTCATCTTTTGAAGTCCACTTGTTGTTCGGATATTGTCGGATGCTGCGTTTGCCGATGGATTTTGTCGAATGTGGAGGTCGTAAATTGGTTGTGCTGGTAATTTGCTGGCAAAAACGCTGGCTGGTGATGAACTGCGTAAGTGCTGAATTGCAGAAAATCAACGGAGAGCTGAAGAATCTGAGAAATCAATTTAATCTATGGCGAACTGCGAAACGTTGTTCCGCTTGCGAAGCAGGCGTTTGACGGCGAAATTGGCGTTCGCCCGGTAACTTCTTCGTACGATGCCCACTCTCTGGAAGCTGAGGCGTTCTGAGGCTAAAGTGTGTCGTGCGACGTTCGATTTGGCAAATGGTTGTTGAATGAATCCGGACCGCCACCTTGCCACGTTTTAACAACTTCCGTCGCCGTGTTTTGAACCGATCACCGTTCTCTGACTGGCCATTTCAGCCACAGGAAAAGTTTAATGACCGAAAATTCCCTTCAGTCGAATTCGGCTTCTGATTCTCAAAGCGAAAGCAACAATCCGGGACCGGTATACCTTGTTTCGTATCCGAACATTGTATTTCTGTACCCCACGGTACTTGCGGCACTGTTTGGTGCAATCTTCATGCTGTGGAACGGAAACAATCCGGACGAAGCCTATGCCCATATTCCGGCTCGCATTTTTCTTGGCGTATTGATGGTCAATCTGGTGGTTGTCTCGTTCGACTTTCCGCGTGCCACATCGCTGACATGGTTTTTCGCCGCCGTCGCAGTTGGCGTTGTATTGTGGATGTTCTTCTACTTCAATGCGGGACTGATTCCTGCAGTTACCAACCAATTAAGGAAGATCGCTCCCGCAGCGAATGCCTCGTTCTACGTGATTTATATACTTGGCATGCTGTTTCTTTATACAGTGGTGATGATCAGTCGTAGGTTTGACTATTGGGAAGTGCGAGGCAACGAGTTGTTGCATCATCATGGTCTGCTGAGTGACCTTGAACGATTTTCAGCTCCGAACCTACGTATCGACAAAGAGATCAACGACGTGTTTGAATACATGTTGCTGCGATCGGGACGATTGATTCTGCACCCAAGTCAGGAACGAAGAGCGATCGTGCTGGATAACGTCTTCTTTATTAACGACAAAGAAGAGAAGATCACCAAGATGCTGGGAGCGTTGCAGGTTCGAGTTCGCACGGATTCCAAATAATTGAACGGAAATCACGCGGCGGATTGTGTGGTCAAGTCTCGCACTCGCCGTATGGTTTCCTGTTTGTGAATCTCCAGTTCTTTTCCTGCTTAAAACTGGTCGCTGTCGTTCGACTTCAGCAGTCCTGCAGACGACTTAAAGAAACGTCGGCGGCGAGTTGGTGTTTCGTCGGTTGAATTTGCGTGGTCTTCTAGGTCTTTCAGGTTGGCTTGGCATTTTCGGCAGCCGACAGTCATCAGGTGGAATTCAACGTAATGGCTTTCTTCGCCGGACATTGTTCCCAGAATGAAGCCACCAAGTTCGCTGCGACTGGGGCAACTTAGACCGGCTCTTTGCCAGATTTCACCAACCGTGTGTCCTCCCTGATCGCGGTGGTGAATCAGCTGAGCGACCCGCGATCGAAGTGATTCGTTTTCTCGCAGGTGCTGTTCGATTTCAGACATGCGTTCTGCTGGCAGTTGTTCATCCAGCCATCCGGCAAGTTCTCGGTCAGTCCAGTTCATTATTCAGTATTGCGTGATTAAGGATTTGAGGCGGAGATGTTCAAGCGGTAAGCGATTGCCATTATAAACTGTGGTAATCAGACTGTTGTTTCAGAAGCAAGTTGAGCTGAACCGAATTGTTGTTTCGAGCAGCAATTGTGCGTTTAGCTTTGCATAATTTTCAGTAAGACTTCAATACGGCATTTTAGCAGCTTGTCACAGACTATTGCGAGCGTTAGAGTCTGTGTTCGTCCTCTGGAATTTCTGCAAATTTCCTTGCGATCGCGAAGGGCCGCGGTTGGTTTTGTTAACGGTACATGGATGCTTTCTTGGTTGACTACCGTACGTTTCACAACTGCGATCCTCCCGGCTTGTTGAAGCTGTGGCACGCCAGCAATCTTGGTCCAAGTGCTGCTGAGGGCTTTCCGTGCGACATCTTTGAGCTGTTCGTTTTCTCGCAGCCATTCTTTGATCGAAACGGCCTGATTGTCGCGGTTGACGGCGATCGCATTATTGGTTTTGTCCACGCGGGATTTTCCTGTAACGAACAGCAGTCCGCACTCGATAAGACTCAGGGCGTTATTTCTGCTCTGGTCGTCCATCCGGATTTTCGTCGTCAGGGCATCGGTTCAGATTTGATGCGTCGCGGCGAACAGTATCTGACAAGCAAGGGCTCGACTACGGTTTGTGCTGGTGCGGGACTGGATGGAAATGGCTTTTACAACGGGATGTATGGTGGTCTGCAGGCGTCCGGGTTTTCTGCATTGATCGCTCCCTGGCCTGAGTTTATGGGGAAACTGGGTTATCAGCCCGCAGACACCACAAACATTTTGCACCGCAATTTGACGCAGGGACGAGATCCCGTAAGTGCTCGGCTAATCAGGCATCGGCGTCGTTTGAATCTGGTGATTACTGACCGTGTGGGCGATCTTCCCTGGTGGTGGCATGTTCGTTTTGGCCATTTGGACGCCTTGAAATTTACATTGCAGGAACGTCACAACGATGCCGTTGTTGCGTGCGGGCAGATTTTGGGACTTGACGTTTTTGTGGCCAAGTGGGGTGTCAGATCCGTCGGTTTACGCAATGTTCTGGTGCCTGAGGATCAGCGGCGGCATGGCTATGGGCTGTCGCTGGTATTGGAAATTTGCCGACGTTTGCGAGAACAGTCGATTCAGCTGATTGAAGCTCAGGTCGATTCGAAAAATCAGGCTGCCTGCGACTTGTTTGCTGCGGCTGGTTTTGAACACGTGCAGGAACTGGTCACGTTCCGCAAGTCGCTGAGTGTCTGAATGAATCGTACTTCAGCTTGAACTGACAAACTGTTATGGCTGCAATTTGTGTCTTCTGTGGAGCTTACGATGGCGGCTCCCACTACCTGAACGCCGCCGCCAGGTTGGGCGAATTCATCGCCGCCAGTCGCCACTCTCTCGTGTACGGAGGCGGAAGTGTTGGCATGATGGGCGCTGTTGCCGACAGTTGCCTTAAACATGGCGGGAATGTGGTGGGGGTAATTCCGGAAGCACTTGCCACAGTCGAACTGATGCATCCTCTGGTTGACGATATGAGAGTCGTTCCAGATATGCATGTACGGAAGGCGACAATGCACGAATTGTCCGATGCCTATATCGCTCTGCCCGGCGGGTTCGGCACGATGGAGGAATTGTTTGAGGCACTGTGCTGGGCTCAGCTGGGGTTTCACAAAGCGTCAGTCGCCGTGTTGAATCTGGACGGTTTTTATGACGGACTGGTCCAGATGGCAGACCGAATGGTCGCTACTGGATTTCTGCAACAATCAGCGCGAGACCTGATGGAAGTTGTGCACGACGTTGACCAGCTTGAACAATGGCTGAATGTTAAGCTGAACTGACGGCGGTCCTATCCATCACGTTCTTTTGCAAACCATTTCAAACAGCCCTTTGCTGACAATTGAGCGTCTGGGCGTTTTCAGCAGGCGTGCGTGTGACAGTTTTTTGTCGAGGAGCCCAAATGCAAATTCGAGCACGTCATTTTGAAACACTGCAACCCATCGATTTGATCATTGAGGGGGACACGATTCAGTCGATATGTACTGTGGAATGTTCGCCGGACGAGGCAGCCAGCTTGCCTTTTGTGTGCCCGGGATTCTTTGATATTCAGATCAACGGATTCGGTGGAGTCTGGTTTAGTAGTCCGGAGCTGACCGTTGATCAGGTTTCAGCGATCACGCAGGCACTTGTGGATCGCGGCATTGCTCGATTTTTTCCAACTCTTATTACGGCATCTTTTGAAGCGCTGCAGCACGGGTTCAGTACTCTGCGGCACGCCCGTGAAGCCGTGCCGTTGGTTGCTGCTGCGGTTGAAGGCTACCATCTGGAAGGTCCGTATATTTCGCCGGACGATGGTCCTCGCGGCGCGCATCCATTGAAGCATGTGCGAGCTGCCGACTATGAAGAATTCAGTTGTCTTCAGGATGCAGCGGCTGGGCAGATCAAACTGATAACATTGGCGGCGGAGGCGGAAAATGCTGTTCCGTTTATTCGGAAGGTTCGTGAGCAGGGTGTTGTTGTTTCTTTGGGGCACATGGCCGCTTCGGCGGTACAGATTCAGGCGGCAGTTGATGCGGGGGCGACGCTCAGCACGCACCTTGGAAATGGTGCACACGGAATACTTCCGCGACACCCCAACTATTTATGGGACCAACTTGCTGAAGACCGGCTTTCGGCAAGTGTTATCGCTGATGGCTGGCATCTGCCTGAATCTGTTCTTCGGTGCATCTTGAAATGCAAGACACTGGCAAACACGATTCTGACGTGCGACGTTTCCGGGTTTGCTGGTTGTCCACCTGGTGTCTATGCTGAAGGAGATGTGGGTGTTGAAGTTTTGCCCGATGGCAGACTTGTGGTGGCAGGACAGCGTCAGTTCTTGGCCGGTTCAGGAGCAACCACGGGTGACTGCGTTGTACACATGATGCAGGCCTGCGGAATCGAATTGGCGACCGCCGTTCGCATGGCGACGACGAATCCGGCTCAATTGATGGGCATGGAAACTCCGACAGTCGATGCTGGTCAGCCAGCAACGTTGTCGGTGTTTTGCACTTCCAAAGATTTGGTTGACGGGAAAATCCGATTTTTGCCGATTTCAACTTATTTGCAGGGGCGCCTTGTTAGTGGGCTGAACACGACGTAACCGCAGGCTTTGGGGCTGTTTGTGTCGCACTTCGAAACGACGATGCTCTTTGCGGTCTTTACGTTTCCGTAGCGTTTTGAATTCGTCGGTTGTCTGCCTTAGAGCCGCTAGAATCCGAAACGTAAACAACAATGGCACTAATTGTTGCCGTTTACACTCCAGTAGTTCAGTCGGGAAGGCTCTTGAATCGGTAAGCTTTGCTGATACGATCTGCCCCCCGTTCCCTTTTTGTTCAGTAGTTCAGCGGCTGAATCATTGTTAGGCTGAGTTTCTCTGACACAGTTCGTTTACATTTTTCTTTGGTTGCGCCGAACCGTTTTTTTTCAACTCTGTAACCTAACCCACGTCAGCCAAGCGGAATTCCACGCCTCCGATGGTACACCTGAACAATCAACACGAATTGAAGCGGTTTCTGGTTACAAGCCGGTTGATCCGTCCAGAGCAATGGGGCGAGGTTGAAGGAGAACTAAGCACCTCTGCAAGTCCGTCTGAGGTTTTGGCTTTGATGGAACGTCGCCAAATCCTGACAAATTTGCAGACCAAGCGGATTCTGAAGGGCGAAACGGACGGCTTGGTGCTGGGTGATTACAAGTTGATGTACAAGAATGCGTCGGGCAGTTTTGCCCGCGTATACCGAGCACAGTCGCTTGATGGGACAACATCTGTAGCCGTGAAGCTGCTGCGAGATCGCTGGGCAGTGGATCCTCAGGCCGTCGCCAGCTTTCATCGCGAAGCAAGGATTTGCCAGAAATTCAAACACCCCAATATCGTGCCAATTTACACGGTTGGCAGTGAAGGTAACTATCATTACTTCACGATGGAGTTTGTTGAAGGTGGTAACCTTCGAGACTTCATGAACATTCGCAAAGTGTTGTCTCCCGCAGAAGCTGTTAAATGCACCTATGAAATTTGTTCCGGGCTTGAGTACGCACTTACTTTAGGAGCCACTCATCGTGACCTGAAGCTGACCAACGTATTAATGAGCAGCAGTGGTGTTGTGAAGCTGGTAGACTTCGGACTTGCTGGGGCTGAATCGCCAACAAACGCCGGAACCAGCGATGATGTGCATCGTGCTTTGGAATATGCATCGCTGGAACGAGGCACAAACGCTCCTGACAACGATCCAAGGTCAGACATATTCTTTACCGGCGCGATTTTCTATGAGCTGCTTTGCGGAAAATCCGCATGGGCGCGAACGCGTGACCGTGACGAACGAAAACAGCTTAGTCGATACACCAACACACCACCCATTCAGACGATTCTTCCCGATCTGCCAACATGCATCACGTCTGTTGTTGGCAAAATGATGCAGGTAAATCCCAGCGACAGATATCAATCTGCGACCGAAGTGGTCTATGACCTTAAACAGGCGATGATTGAACTGGGCATTTGGACTCCCGAAGTCGAAAATTCCGTCACGCTGGAAGTTGGCGAAGCCGAACCGTTTGAGTTGCTGATTGTGGATTCTGTGAAGAAACGAGTCAGGGCTCTTCAGGAATACTTTGCCAAGCACGGATTTAAAACGTCTTTTATGGCACAACCTGGGGCAGCTTTGCAGAAGTTGAAAAGTGACGAACCACCGGACGGTCTGTTGATTCTGGCAGACAACTTCAAAGATGAAACACTGGAATGCTTCCCGCAGGTTCAGGCCTATGGGCGTTCAAAGAAGGTTCCGTGTCTGGCTGTGTTTCCTGGAGAAGACAAAGAAGCCGTTGAACGTGTAATTCGTAGTACCAGATTTGGAGCGACCGCATTTCAGCCGGCAACGTTGCGTGAGATTCGCAATCACTTTGAAGAAGTGGGTGTGATCACTCGTTCGATGTGAGAGCCTCGCGCATCGTTTGGCAAATGAAAAAAGGCATCCGAATTATCGGATGCCTTAACGATTGGAACGGGTTTTGTTTTACGGGGCAGTGCTAAGCAGCTGCTCTAAGTGAACGTGATTGCTGTGCAAAGCGAATCCAATCGGTCACTTCTTCCAGGTCCGGCTTTCGACCGCCACGAACAATTCGTTCGCCTTCGGTTGTATCTGCAAACGGACCAACGATGGAATACAGGTCAGCAGGACGCTTTTGCGCCAGCTGTTCTGGCTCAGTGACGCCACACGCGACAAGAATCTGAGCGTCGTGTCCGCGCAGTTCAGGAACCTGACAGACCAGACGGGCCTGAGCCTGCCACTGTTCGATGGTTTCTGGAGTAATGCGTCTGTTATTCAATCGTTCAGCAACGCTGGCTGCATTTGCGTTCAGCAGATCATCAACCGTATAGATGCCGATCTGCCCCAGGCGTTGAGCTGTCTTGTCGCCGATTGACGGTGCTGCTTCTACATCGTTGGAGCGGCTTAGGTAGAATCGAAGTTCCTTGACGTCGCTCGAATCTGACGCTTCGGCTGACTGGGTTCGGTATGACGAAGAATGCTGGGCGAGCCGCTGTCTTCGTTCAGCAATACGTGCTTCCCGTTGACGTGATGCGTCAGAAGAAAGTCGTGGTCTTCGTTGACGACGTGTGGTTGCGGTTCCTCGCGAAATTGTCGCTCGGCGTTGACGAAGACTGCTGGTTCTGTCGCTGACACCGTGAGGGGCTGAGTGCGGCGAATTGGCTGTATCAGACGTTCTGACAAAGAAACGCGAACGTGATTGTCGTGCTTCGGTCAGTGTTCGAGAATGCTGAGACCAGCGACTCCAGTTAATCGCCTGCTGTCGATCAATGCAGCGACCTGAGCGGCGAAACCGAGATCCGCTTTGAGTGTTCTGGAAGGCCGTCACCACGTCGAATACGTTCTCAGGACGCATTCGGCTTAGTTCCACAGTTGTTTGAATTCCGGCTGCATACAGCAATTCTGCATCGCTGCGACGCAGCATGGGAATCTTGGTCGCCAGTTCCGCCTGTCCACGCCATGCTCGAATTCGATCACGGCTGATTGAGTACCCTCGCGTCAGAAACAGAGCTTCAAGATCTTCCACGGAAATGGTCAACAGATCGTCAATCGTATCCATGTCGGCTGCGCGGAAGGCTTCGATTTCAGCGACAGTCAGTCCTGAAAGGTCTTCAATCGAATTGTCAACTTCCAGATAGAACAACCAGTTTGTCTTTGGAGCCACCGTCGGTTGAAGTGGAGCTGGCGGTGGCGTTGGGACAGACGCCAAAGCAATTGGCCTGGGAATCACGGGAGCGACGGGCGCTGGAGTCACTGGCGCTGCGACGATCGGTGTTCGCTCTTCGAGGTGACGGATGCTGGCATTCCGGCGAGCGAAAAGTTGGCGTACATCGTTCTGGCAGGTCAGAAAGATAATCTGCTGGCCATCAGCGGCAACTTCCATGAGTAAATCGGCAACTGCTGCCGCTCGTTCGTCATCAGCTGAAATGAAGACATCGTCCAGAATCAACGGGCAACGATTTTCATCGGCACGACACTGAATCAAGGCAAGGCGAAGAGCCAGGGCCACCTGATCGCGTGTGCCACGGCTTAGTTGTTTTAAGGATTGAGCATCTGCAGACTGTCGTGTTCTTGCCAGAATTTGAGTTCCGGAGTGATCACTTTCCAGTGCAAAACAGTCGCCATCAGTCAGACGATGAATGTACTTTGTGGCAAGCAGAAGCACTTGAGGGGTTTTGAACTGGTTGAGACGTTCGACGACTTCTCGAAGACTGCGTTCGGTTTGTTCAAGAACGTTCCAGCGATCTCGCGACAGAGCAATTTTTGCATCGATTCCGGCGATCTCCGTTTTCACGCCATCCATGTCTTCCAGGCTGGCTGACGTTTTCAACTGTGAACGCAAACCGTTTAGTTCTGATTGCAGAACACTAATTCGGTCGGTGACGCGACCACGTTCCAGACGCAGTTCGTTTAGCTGAAGACGAAGCTGTCGAAGTTCCGCTTCACATTGTTCAATGGATCCGTTTACGTGGCTGCCGGTATTTGTTCGGCAATAGGTGTCGTGAGCAACGGACGAGCAACTATGAGTCAACTTCTGACTGGGGCTGATCACGTCTTCAGCGCGATTCAGTTCGCTACGAAGTGCGGCGATTTGTGCCTGGAGAAGCGCTTCCACGTTTTCGGTTTCACGCAGAGTTCGCTGCCCCAGCATGGCTTCAAGGGTTGCTTCGTGACCTTCGATGGCCGCTTCGTGTTGTGTTAAATATTGGCAAAGTGAAAAGACTTCTCCGCGAAGATGGTCGTTAACCAGGCTGCGGCCACTTTCGCTTTCTGTCAGACTTAAGCCGTTGCGATCGGCGTCAATACGTTCTTCAAGCCGGGAAACCAATCTGCGAATCGACTTTAAGCCGTTGCGACTGGTGAGTTGGGTTTCGTGAGAAGTCAGGTTTGCCAATTCGCGGCTGATCTGTTCACGAATGATTTGCCATCGACATTGTCGTTCCTGAAGCCTTGCGATATTGGCTTCGATTGTTCGACGCTCCAAAGTCACTACGTTTTTGCGGCGCAATTCAATCAGTTGTTGTTCAAGTCGTTGAATTTTAGCTTCAGTGTCTCGAATCTGCTGATCGATATTGGCCAGCGAACCTTGCAGGCGTCGAATCTCTGCTTCGATTTCAGCAATGCGTGCAGGGATTTCTGGCGACGATTGTCGCATTTCAATAAGCTGGCGTTCCAGTTCTTCGCGGCGTCGTTGCAGCGAACTCATTTTATGGCGTAGTCCGCCTTCAAAGCCGTTGCCTTCTCGTTCAGCGACGGATTGTTCGATGGCCATTTCGGTGCGGCGAATTTCGTCCGAAGATGTTTTTCGACCGGTGCCATCCAGACATAGCCGCGTCAAAAGATCAAAACGCGAAGCTTCCTGATCACCGACACTAAATACTTCTGCGTAGACCGACTCGTTGACCCACGCGGGCATGCCAATACCGGCGAAGTTGGTTGAAATTCCAGTCGACAGGTCCACCGTTGAAAGATCAGTTGAAATCCCATGCTTGCGTTCCCGAGTGACTCGGTATGAACGTCCGTTGGATTCCAGAGAAACTGAGCCACCGAAGCTCTGGTCGCCCGGCTGGAATGCCTGATGGTCGGTTGTGTATCCAAACAACATCCCCTGAAGGAAGTTGACGAGCGTAGTTTTGCCGCTGCCGTTGCCACCGTAGACGACCGTCATTCCTCGTGACAGGTCAGCAAGGTTGGAATCCTGAAGTACGCCGAACCGCTCAACAAAGATGTCTAGTAACCGCATTTTGAATTCCTTCTCTTTCTCGCCAAACAATCTTCAATGATATAAACCAGGAGAAAACGTAAGATGCTTCCGGAAGCGATCAGGCAACGCGGCCCAACAATTGCAGACCAGCGACCAATGAAGCATCCACGCATTTTCCTCCACGAACAAACATGTGTTGACCATTGAAACTGTCCACGTCGAACGTGGAAACTGCTCCGGAAACCACATCCACAAATTCTTCAACAGCTTCGCTGCCGGTTGAGTTAACCTGTAAACGAGATCCAACGCAAAAGGTGACTCTACGAGGCCATGATCCACGATGGCCGGCCTGCAGGTCGCCACGGATTCGGATCAGCAGCGAAGTTTCGTCCAGCTGTGAAACGTTGGAAAGTTCTGTCAACAGTTCTGCGCTAATGCGCCAATCAACGATTACGGTTTGTGAGGTGTTCTTTCGCAAGTCTTCGGAAGCTCGTGCGATTTCGTTTGTTAGTGCTTCTGCCGTGACAGGCGAAGTCAGGTTAAGTTCTTCTGTGGCGTAACGTAGAACGTCGCATTCCAGAAATTCACTGCGGATTTCTCGCGATGCCACGTTTGCGTCAACAATCACGCATCCACCAGCCCAGCTTTCTGTGGGTGTGATTGGCTGAACGGCTCCCGCAGACAGACTTAGGTGGCCACCGACGGAAACGCTGCGACGATCGGCAGAAGGCTGCATCGAAGGCACGACTGTGTAGGTCGTGCACCCTTCTGGCGGTCGAACATGGTCAAACGTGATCACCAGATCTTTATTGGCGAAGTTGATCTGCGATGAAGGTGCTAATCGCCAGGTCTGGTTGACATCTGCACTAATCAGCAGGCTCTCACCATGCTGGACGACGACGTCGCAAACCGTGCGAAGCAAGTCGGCTTCATGGCTGTTTCTGGCAGTGGCGACAACTCGCACACCATTGCGCCGAAGAGCTTCAAACTGGCCATCAAGCCAATTAATTGCTGCTTCCAGGTCTTCGGATGATTCTGTGATGCGGCCAGCAATCAACAGGAACTCTGCATCACTGGAAACGGCTGCTTCAATGACATTGCGAACGGAAGAGCGAACACTGTCGCAGGCGAGTTGTCGAAGCCATGCTGGTGCGTCTGCGATGCCCGAAGGGCTTCCAGCTAGACGCAGGTGATCTGCGTGAACAAAACGAATCGTAGACATCAATGCCTCCCTGCAGTGGCCGACGCATGGTCGGACTTATGTTCGTGGTATTGCCGCGCCATCCTGGCGTCCCGTTTCTGCCAGTACAGCAAGACTCGGGCGGCATATTACTCCAAATCTAGGTAACTCACCGCGCGATGCCAAGAGCAGATCGGCCAATTTTGCCGAATTTGGGCTTGCATCGCTCAGTTTGGCTGATTTCAAGCAAAGTCAAATTGCGGTCAAAGCTTCAAACTGCTGGTTTCTCCTAATGGGTGAAAGCCATTTGTTTGCCGACATCTTCCGGCAAATGCAATCCAGGAGCGCATGATTAGGCGAAGAGGCGAAAAGTGAACGGATGGTTAGATTCAGTAAACTTGGAAGAACTCGCCGTTTGGGGACTTTGAATCAACGATGCAGTAAAGCGTATTTGCTTGCCTGCAGATCCTGGGCACTAAGCTGAGTTTCTCTCGGCCGTGAAGCGAGATGATGGCAACAACAACACGAAAACGAAAAGCGACTCGATCGAAGTCCCGAAACGTTCAATCCGCCAACAAGTTGCGTGACGATTTAGTGTTGTCACATCTTGGTTATGTAAAGCATATTCTAAGCAAACTGCTGCACCAGCTTCCAGCTGGTGTTGATGCCGAAAATCTGGAATCGGCTGGCGTGCTGGGATTGATTGAGGCCGCTTCTCAGTTTGAAGTCAGCCGCAACGTGGAATTTCGCACGTTTTCGTATCAAAGAATACGCGGGGCCATCCTTGATGAGCTGCGTCGCAATTGTCCGCTGTCTCAGCAGATGCTGCAGAAAATTGCGTATCTGCGTCAGATTCGAACAGGATTGCAGGGAACGGTCACGCTTGAAGATCTGGCACTTGCAGCCGAAATGCCAGTGGCGGAAGTCTCTAAGTGTATTCAAAGTTCGCGGTTGACTCAGCCTGAGGCGTGGTGTGATTCCGTGCGTGTGCGGGGGCATATTGGCGACAACGAAGAGGTGTCTTTAGTTGAACAGGAGGAAATGCAGTCTGTGATGGCAGATGGCATTGAGTCTCTGCCGCCGCAAATGAGAAATGCCATTGCGTTGCACTACAATGAAGGGCTGAAGCTTAAGGAAGTTGGCCAGGTATTGGGGCTGTCGGAATCTCGCGTGTCGCGAATTTTAGACGCGGCTAGAGTTCGGTTGAGAGACTACGCAAAGCAGCGAGGGTATTAGAAAAAATGACGTGGGGAAGCAGCTCATGTCTGGTATGGCTGCGAAACGCCATTGCGAATGTTTTACCACTTATCAATTGGCAGGCTATCTAAAGTCCGGCTGTTAACTGTCGCTTAACGAGCATGGCGTTTACCGTTCGGTGCACTACTTCGCTGGTTTCTGTGGTTGCTGTCCTTTTGACAAGCTTTAACGCGACACCGCTTTTTACACAGGAAATTGTGCGAGTGTCCCAGTCTTCTATGCCATAGTCGGGGGATGGGTCGAACACCGTAATGCACTGTGGCATTGTGCGTCCAAGGTATACCACGGAATGTCCAACTTCTGAATTGAAACCGTGATCGAGTTGTTCGGGAAAAACTGAAGTGTCGATGTTAATCGCCAGAATGCACGGGGCGTCCATTTGCTGAACCGTGTCGCTGTCGACTTCCGTAACAGTCACCATCCATTCTGTGCCTTGAGTCTTCAATACCATTCCTCGATAAAGTCCCAGCCAGTGGGTGCCTTCCCGGGTGAGGCAAAGTTTGGCAAGTTCGTCTTCTGTGGCGTCCAGTCCGTGTAGTCGAAGCAGCGACACTGCACATGCGGCCGAGCAGGTGTAAGGAGTGGTTTGTTCCTGAAGCACGTTACCGTTTGATGAGGTGCAGGCCCCAGTCGGCGTCTGACCAAGCAATGGAGCGCAACCTGAATATGCGACAATCGTCAGCATGAAGCCGCCGATCACGACTCGCCGAGCAAGACTGATGTTCTTTGATTTAATGTAGATGCCCAGGAAAAAACTTCCCCAAACAGGAAGCCAGTTGCCGGCAATAATCAAGGCCGATGTGGGCAGCCACTTCGTTAAGATTGGGCGGTTCCACAGGAACGCCAGATACGACATCATCAACGCTGTAGCAACGATCTCAATAAATCGTCGATGATTTTCTGCAGGGTGACATCCGGTTTTAATGCCGGCAGCAAACGCAAATAAAGACAGGCATGCCAGAATAGAAACGGCGATTATTAAATCACTCATTGCGGCAGCCTTGTCTGATTTGGCCGTCCATTTAACTTGTCGAGCGAGTGAAGTCAGGGGACGCTAAATGTGTGTTTTATGTTAACCTATCGTGAATTTTTACCATGCTTCTCAAATTTGAGCAATCACTGAATTGTTAATTCTGGCGCGTGAGGCGTTCAGGACGAGCAAGACTGACAGATTTTGCACGTGCCGGCGGCCAGGCGTTCATTGGGGACTTCAGGGCGAGTGAATTCGGCACGAAGTGCTGATTCGCGTTCTTTCCCTTCGCGGCGATCCGTTATTCAATCTAACGGCTGCGATGCCGACCGGTGCGATGAGTGTGGTGTGGGCAGAAACGGAAGTCTAAAAGAAGCCTCAGCGGCAGTCAGCTCGCACAGTCCAGCTTGCTGATATTGCTCGGCTTCTGATGATGGGGTGAGCGAACTTCTTCACGCTGCCGCTTGTGTTAGCAGCAGCCTCACATTTGGAGAGTGTCGCAACGCATGTCTGTGTTCCTCGGCGGGCTCAGTGGCCAGGTTCCTCAGGAATCGCATTGCCTCCCTCAAATAGAGGCACGGGCAATGTTGGTTATTGCAAGCAATAACCGGCTGGCACCGGGAAGACATGCTGGCGCATTTGCCCGTCATTCTGATTCGGAAATCTACGCAAGATGCTTCAGAAGGTAACGGCGCCGTTTACGAAAACAGCTGGGCAATTGCGGTTCCCTGATCAGTTATAGGGACGGGGCGGTCACCGTCGTAGAGGTTCCTGGTCGGATCAATCTGCAGGCATGCCAGAATCGTTGCAAAGGCATCCGGGACACTCACTGGATTTTCAACGATTTCCATCGCCAATTCATTGCTGACACCGTACGCCCCGCAATGATTCAGTCCGCCACCTGCAAGCACCATTGAAAAACATTTCGAATGATGTCCTCGTCCACCGCCGGAATCGAACTGGGCTGGTCTTCCGAATTCTGAGTTGATGATGATGAGCGTCTTGTCCAGCATGTTCCTGGCTTCAAGGTCGATCATTAGCGCGGACAGGGCGAGGTCCAGTTCCTGAATCAGTAAATGTTGATTGAGCTGCCCGTCATTGTGAGTGTCCCAGCCTGTACCGTTTCGAAAATTCATGTTATGCGACACTTCCACAAAGCGAACACCGGCTTCGCACAGTCGTCTGGAAAGCAACAATCTTTGACCGAACCCATCTCCATAGTTGTTGCGAGTGGCGGCAGATTCTGTGTTTAAGTCAAAGACTTTCATGAATTCCGGGCCAGACAGCTTCAGGCTTTCGGAAACGGCAGAGTTGTATTGCGAGAACAGGTTGTCGCTGGCAAATCGCTGTGATCCGGATTCTCGTACCTTTGAAAGCAGGCGTTCTCGTCGAGCTTGCCTGGAACTGTTGATGTCAGCTGGTCGCGAAAGTCCGGCTGGTCCGGAATCCAGGTCCGTGAGGTACACGAATCCGGCTTCCTGGCCCAGAAATCCCGGTCCACGTGTCAGGTTGGGATAGCCGACCAGCATGTAAGCGGGAACGCCGCTGGCCGCTGCCTTTCTTTCGTGAGCGATGATTGAGCCCAGCGATGGATACTGAACTGTGCCGCTGGTTGGTCTGCCTGTGTGCATTCGGTTTGTTGCCGCTGCGTGTTCATCCACAACGTTATGGTGAACTGTTCGCAGCGCGGTCACTCGATCCATCAATTTTGCCGTTTCCTTCAGGTGTTCACAGACCTGAACGCCAGCAACTGCTGTGTCTATTGATGGATAATATGATCCTGCCTTTTTTCCTGGCGCATCTCCCATTTGTTTCGGATCGAACGTGTCGATTTGAGCCATGCCGCCGCCCAGCCAGATCATAATGCAATGTTCGGCCTCGCCGGTTACGACACTCTTTTGAGTTGAATCAGCGGCAGTTAGAAGCCCGGTTGACAGTGCTGCTGTGGCTGCAGAAGTTTGAAGAAAGTTTCGTCGTTGCATTTGGGGTGCCTTCCTGTGAACTGTCAACTTTTGCGGATATCTGACAGCTAAGGAAACGGTTTTGATGGAATGATGATGGCTGGTTAAGAAGCCTGCGGGGCGGTCGTGGCAGGAGCGGGGTATTATTGAGATTCGGATGTTTGTTATGGCACAAGAATCATTTCCGGGCTGTTCAGTAATGACCAGACCGCGTCTTCGGCTCGTTCTCGCCAGTCGCTGCTCAGGAAGCGTGTCGCGGGTGGCCCCTGTCTCACTAGTTCCTGCATTTCAACTTTAATGACGTTGGCTTCCGTGTTGAGATGATTCGACCACGAAACGTATGGAAATCGTTGCGGTTCAGGCGGTGTTCCCCATTCCGTGGCGGGGATGCGCCGATTGCTGAAGCCTGGTTTCAGCAGCGCGATAAATTCCGACCGTTCATCGGCAGAAGGAGGTCGTGTAAGCATTGTCAGGAACAGAGAATCGACGATTTCTTCAAGGGGGCGGTCTTCCATAAGTAATCTGGTCAGCGAGCTGTCGTCTGTCAGACGGGTCAGCCAGATTCCCAGAGAACCGTTTGCAAGTACTCCTGGCTGAATCAGATTGGGCGTTTCTTCTCGAACCGATTCGGGTTCCGGTCGAGAGTCTCTCCAGCCAAACGCAGACAAAACGTCAACAATCGCCTGAGCTTTCGGCAGGGCCAGGCTGGGGCGGTCGCGTTCGTTTGCAAGAGTTGTGAATTCCCATGAGCGTTGTGGAAAGTCGAAATTCAGAAAGTTCTCCGCAGGCAGCGTTCCTTCAACATCCATTGTTAGTTGCTCAGTCTGCATTTGCTGCCCAACGGAATGCAGGGCGGAATCTACAATCTGCTCCGCTGACATTCGCCGTCTATAGGGGCTGGCAAAATACCGTTCACGGTGTCCGGGCACATCTGTGGCTTCGCGTTGATAGATCTGGCTGTTGAAAATCTGTCGGCAGAATTCCTTCAGATCGTAGTTGGCAACAATCAGCATATCTGCCAGAGCGGCCAGCAGTTCCGGGTCCGACGCGGGGTTGCCTTCCCAGTCGTCAACGGGTTCCACAAGTCCGGCCCCCATCAGTCGCTTCCAGACACGGTTGGCAACAACTTCCGCAAAGCGTCGTGAGGCCGTAACCTGAGCGGCCAGTCGTTCTCGCGTGTCATTTGGGCTTGTTAACAACGACGAGTCAACAGCTGATGCAAGTTCAGAAAACGGAAAATGTGCGTCGATCGCGTCGCCGGCTTTCAGGCTGACTTCGATTAACGATTGTCGTTCCTGCTTTTCGAAGAAGGCGGCCGGAACTGTGCTGGTTGTGGGAAGCTTCAGCGTCTTGCGCTCTAACATTGCTGCCAGTTGAAACAGGTCGGCCTGTTTCCATTCATGATACGGCGCGTCATGGCAGCGAGCACACTTCATGTTGACTCCCAGAAACGCCGAGGCAATCACGTGTGCTTTCGCTGCCATTGGCGTATCGTTTTGGGAAGCCTGAGCGAATCCCGCAGACCCACCGCCCCATGTGCTGCCGCGCATGAGGATTAGTTCGGTCGCGAATCGATCGGCCGGCTTGTTGTCTGTCAACGCTTCATGAATCCAATAACGAAACGGCCCCGTGTTGTTAAGAGTCGGCTTCAACAGATTGGGGTTCTCGGCAAGTACATCCTGCCAATAGCCGACCCAGTTGTCTGCCCAGCGATCGTCCTTCAGCAGGCGATCAATCAGTTGTTCACGACGGTTTGCCGACTTGTCGTTCAGAAAAGCATTGGCTTCATTCAGCGTGGGAGGAACGCCGACTGTGTCGATGAAAATTCTGCGAAGGAACGTGTGGTCGTCGACAATCGCCGGTTGCTGAATATTGGACGGAATCGCCTCCGGCATGACCGCTCCATCCGTGATCCATTGTCTTACCGTTTCGACTTCCGCTGCTGATAGACCGTCGCCCTTGGGAGGCATGCGATAGTCGTCTGTGTGTGCGGTCACTAACTGATATAGGTAGCTTTCTTCTGGCTTTCCCGGAACGATGGCTGGTTGTTCTGAATCGCCACCGGTCAGCAACCGGTCACGGTTCACGATCAGCAATCCGCCCTGTTCTTTGTCGCCATGACATCTTGTGCAATGGGCGTCAAAGATTGGCTGGACGTGCTGTTGAAAAAAGGTTGCCTGCGCTGATTCGCTGGCTGTGTTGGAATGATCAGGTTTCTTTTGTGACTTTGAATTGATTGACTGCACGCGATCGGCAATCAAAGTATCAATGTTTGGGACCACGCTGTTTTGTAACAGATGGCTGTTGGCGTGCGTGTGGCGGCGTTTCCAATAGTCCGCCAGCTCATTGTTTTCTGACTGGCGATTTTTACGATCCAGAGCACTTAGAAACGATGAATGTTGACTGCGAAACGACATCCATCCTTCGTCGGTGAGTGGATACTGTGAAACATCGGAAACGATATGAAACATGCTGTCTGCCTGAGCAACTGCGACACATGTTTCGCCAAATTCGAGTCGGTATTTTGGGCCGCCCACAATGATTTCATACAGCAGGCGATGCGGTTTGCCGTCGCTTTTGTAGTTCACAATAAGCTCATTGTCGTTCATTGCGTGTGGTCGCATTCCTGGAACGGCAAGCTCGGGCAGCGCATCGACAATGTGGTGAGCGCCGGATCTGTTTGACTGAACGGCTGTTGTAAGAAGTGTCTTGTTGTCAATTTGCAATCGTGCCCGACCACGCGATCGTGCCAGCAGGCGATAGTCTCCTGCTGGCAGGTTCAGGATGCTCCATGCTCGCACAAGAACCGTCTTTCCCCAGTCGTCACGGACGCCCCACGAATCGTATTTGTAAGGCAATCGTACAAATGCCAGTTCGTCCTGGTGCCATTCGTTAATGGGAGCGTCGGTTGCCTCGGGGAATGAAGTGATGGAATCAATCGGGCCGAACATTTGCACCACGACTTTTCCCTCGGGAATCGTTGGAGGAACCACCGGTGGCGGTGACCAACGGAAGCGAGCGGTAAGCTCACTGGCTGGCACTTCACGGCGATGTATCGTTAGGTTATCCAGTGCTCCATCAAGTGAATTGCTTTTGACGCCGCCCATTGTCGATCCAATCCAGACGTCATCGTTGTCGACCACGGGAGGTTGAGTTGTCGCTCCGCCCATGTCCCATGAGCCCTTAACGGCTTTGCCGTCGATGAATCCTTGAATTGATTCCGGTGACTCGAACTTGTAGCTGACAGCGACGTGGTGCCAGCGACTGCCGGACGTGAATCCTGTGGTGGAAGTCCAGCGATGCCAGTCTCCGGCGTGATCTTCAGTCCTGCGGCTGCGGAACAGGAAGTTCAGGCAGGCCTGGCCTTTATTGTTTGATAGGCGAAAGGCCCAGTTTTGATTGATTGCCTTTTCGCCAGCCGCTGCCGTGCGGCCTTTGCCGACAAGGCACATGTTGCCGGAAATTGAGTCGATCCGCACCCACGATTCAAATGTGACCGCGTCACCATTGTCGAAGTCGAACTGGCTTTGTTCACCAGTGTCGGCAATTTTGATCCATGCCGGAGACTTCAGTTGCAGTACTTTGTTACTTGGATCAAAGTCTGGATAAACGGGGCTCTTCAATTCGGAGCTCACCAGCTTTGCCGCGCCAATGCTGGTTCCGGGAAGAGACTTTGCGTCGTTGAATGTCCAACTTGTGTCTTGGTTACTAACGACGTCTTGCTGTGCTTCAACACGGCAGGCAGCAAACATCACGATCATTGCAAAAGCAAATCGGAGCATATCGTTGTTTTCAGGCGGGGATTCAGCGTCGGCGGGAATAAAGTATTGCTGACCTTATTCTAGCCTTGCCGCCCTATCGTTGAAAACTGTGAATCATCGATCCGCAGCCAGCGGCTGAAGATCGGGCGAAAAATCTTTTCAATTATGCTGCCTTGGCGTTCGGGGCGGGCTGTTGGAATAAATTCTGCCTCAGCAAAGCGTCTACAGGCCAGCCGTTGCGGTGTTTGCTGTTGCTGCAACTGGAAGATTCGGGCAGAGATTGCGGATTCTGCGTGATCAATAGTTGTTCGCTACTCTTCGCCGTGTTCCATTGCGGCTTCAACAACGGCAACTGCGGCCTTGGCCATGAGATGCACAATGCGCGGTGGCAGGTCTTCAAAAACTTCGTGAATAACGGGGATCAGTGCGTGTTCGCAGGCTTCTTCCAGTTCTTTGACGTCTTCGCGATTCATCAGCTTGCTTTCTAGGTGTAAACGAACAGGTGGTGCGGACAGGATTTGTTGGGATTAGTTCTGGGCGTCTTCGTCCCGGGCTTCGGACTCGTCTAAATCTAAATCAATATCACCATCACCGGCTGCCTCTGCTTCATCGATTTCGGCATAGTCGGATTCGTCCCACTCCACTTCACCCACGTCTACGAAGTCACCGCATTTGTCGCAAACCTGGACAGTTCCCTTTAGCGAACTGTCATAGGTTGCTGTGTGGTTGCAATTTTCGCACGCGGCCTCAATGGGTGATTCCTCGGTCATGATTTTCTACCTGAAGTTTATGGTCTTGCTGCACAAGGCGTCTGCCGTTGTGGAACGTAATGTGAATTGATGGGCCGTATAATGTCAGCGAATCACTGAATGCCTGGAATCCTGATTGGGAATTATGTCTATCCGGTGAAGGTAAACTGACTGATGGCATCTGTTGTGAATTCAACACTGTAGCCTGCATCAGCCGGCGGCATGTATCGGCCATGCTTCATTGTGACCGGGTGCACAACATGTTCGTGAAGGTGATCAGAATACTCCGTCACCCGCCCGTTCATATCTGCAGAAACGCACAGGTAGTCGATCATGCTCAGATGTTGGACGTATTCACAAAGTCCAACGCCACCAGCGTGCGGGCAAACCGGAATGTTGAATTTTGCTGCCAGCAGCAACACTGCAAGTACTTCGTTGACCCCTCCCAGTCGGCAACTGTCCAACTGGCAAACCTGCATGCCACCAGCCTGCATAAACTGCTTGAACATGACTCGATTGTGGCACATTTCACCCGTTGCCACAGGAATAGGAGATATCGCTTTGGCGATCGCAGCGTGGCCCAGAATATCGTCGGGGCTTGTGGGTTCTTCCACAAACCACGGCCGGAAGTCTGCCAGATGGCCGATCCACTCAATTGCCTGAGGGACGTCCCAGACCTGATTCGCGTCGATCATCATATATGCGTCGTCGCCCATTTCGTGCCGTAGCACGCGACAACGTCGGATGTCGTCTTCAAGGTCACGTCCGACTTTGATTTTGAAATGAGCCCAGCCGCGGGCCTTCAGGTCGCCGCATTTTTGTTTTAACGCTTCGTCCGAATAGCCCAGCCAGCCAGCAGATGTTGTATAGCTTGGGTAGCCGATGTCGTGCAGTGTTTCCAGACGTTCTGCTTTACCGGTTGACTGGCGATGCAGCAGTTCGATGGCTTCAGCCGATGTGATTGCATCGGTCATGTAGCGGAAGTCGACACATGCAACAAACTGTTCGGGTGTCATGTCGCTGACAAGCTGCCAGACTGGCTTCGATTGGATTCTGGCCCATAAGTCCCAGACTGCGTTGACGACAGCGGCAGCTGCCAGGTGGATGACCCCTTTTTCGGGCCCAACCCAGCGTAATTGGCTGTCGCCTGTCAGTTTGCGATACAGCAAGACAGGTTCGGCCATCAGTGATTCGACACTGACACCTTGCAGTAGTGCTGCCAGAGATCGAATGCCGGCCACGCAGAGCTCGTTTCCTCGGCCGATTGTGAACGTCATGCCGTGCCCGGACAATTCGGGGGATGAGGTTTTCAGCACGATATAGGCGGCGGAATAGTCTGGGTCGGGATTCATCGCGTCAGAGCCATCCAGCTGCTGCGATGTGGGAAAGCGAATGTCGTAGACTTCCGCTCCGGTTATTGTGTGTGGCATTGGTTACACAATCAGTGATAGGTTTGAGGTTGGTGTTACATTTCTGCCTGGCTGGAAAAGTCTTTTGGCAGGACCGGCGACCGGCAGCGATTCTTCCGCGATACTTGCTACGAACCTGTGATGTGAGTTTCCTCTTGATGAGGGCCATGCAGGTACTATGTGTTTGTTCTGGGAGTCTTGTCGAAGTTGGCTGCAGATGATTGCAGAATGTTCATCATGCCGGCGAAGTCTCCACCGTGAGCCAACAGTTGTCCGCCCTGGTTCTGGCGTTTGGCCAGATCGTCGGTCGTTCCGACGGGGCAGCCCCAGGCGACGTTGTTTTTGGCACATGCCGCTGCAGTGCGTTCAAAGGCTTCATCCATGGTTAAGGATGTATCAAGTCGCTTTAGTCGTAGACCCAGATCTCCCGGTCCGACGAAAATTCCGTCAAGTCCGGGCGTCGCCGCGATTTCTTCAATGTTGTCGATGGCTGTGGGTGTTTCGACCTGCACAACAAGGAATGTTTCCTGATTGGCGTGAGTGACGAAGTCGTCGATACCGGCCATCCCGTTTACAAAATAGTCTGCGTCTAATCCTGCTCCGTCGAGTCCGCGGTCGCCCAGTGGCGGGTACTTCACGGCTTCCACAAGCGATTGAGTTCTTTCGGCGGTGTTAACATGCGGAATCATCAGGCCAGCCGCTCCGTCTTCCAGGTAACGGTATAGTCGAGTTTTCTCCAGCGTGGGAGGACGCACCATGATGTCGATATCGTGCAAGTGCGAATGCACCAGCAATGTCTGCACGTCTCGATCGGTAAGATTGCGATGTTCCATGTCCAGCCAGATGCAGTCGTAGCCGAAATGGGCGGCAAACTTAACGAACGCCGGAACGAAATGTCCCAGGCAGCACATACGCACGGTTTCGTTGTTTCTGATCTTTGCAAGCGTTCTGCTTTTTCGCATGAGCCGGTCAGCCTTTGGTTTATGGGTGAGCGTTCGGTCAACAGTAACCGTCGCTGATGTCGCACTGTTCATTCTGTTTTGGGAGGAAGTTCATTTCCGCCTGTTGAATGGCAAATCGTTTCGAATTGTGCGGGCGGATGGTAGCTCAATGTGGAAATTCAGCGAGCGATAGCCCTGCGGATTTTCGTGCGTTGAGACGGAATTGCCAATGAATGAGCCAGGGGCTCAGGAAACTTGCTAGTTCTCTTGCTGAAACCGGGAACTGCTGCGGATTATCGATTGAGTCAATTTATTGCGGGCGACTGGGACGGTCACGACAAAGTGAGAGTAATATTTTGCCGTGCTGTGCCCAATGTCGCAATCTCTGAATTTATGATCAGCGGCGCAGTTTGACGCCGTTCACCGAAATTCTTGCTTCAGCGATTTGTCGCACAGATTAAGCGTACGTGACGTCTCTGGTAAGTGTGGCCATGACTCTCGTTCTCGATGCGTCATTACGTCATGACGTTGCGAAGTAGAATTCGTTCCGCCTTAATGTTTAGTGTGGAGATCTCGGTTTCTGCGGTGTGTTTTTCGAAAGCTGTGGATTGGCCTTTCCCAGAGTCATCTGAACCTGTTGTTCCACCATGGCTCTGTATTTTCCTCCCGACTGCATCAGCTCGTCGTGAGTTCCTGTTTGCGTGATGTGTCCGTTTTCGACAACACAGATCAGGTCTGCTGACGCAATTGTGCTAAGTCGGTGAGCGATCACGAATGATGTCCTGCCCCGCATTAGTTGAGCCAGTGAGTCCTGGATCAGGCGTTCGCTGTCTGTGTCGAGGTTGCTGGTGGCTTCATCCAAAATCAGAATTTTTGGGTCAGCCAGAATTGCTCGAGCGATTGCTAGTCGCTGACGTTGACCGCCGCTCAGTTTGACTCCTCGTTCACCAATCACCGTCTGAAAGCCGTCAGGCATCCGCTCAACAAACTCCGCTGCATTGGCGGCGGTTGCGGCGGCCAGAATCTGCTCGTCCGTGGCTTCTCGATTTGCATAGGCGATGTTCTGGCCAATTGTGCCATCAAACAGGAATACGTCCTGTTCAACAACACCCAGCAGGCTTCTAAATGATTCTACGTCATAGTCTTGAAGGTTTCTTCCATCCAGCAGAATCTGCCCTTCCGTTGGGTCATAGAATCTGGCAACCAGATTACACAGTGTGGTTTTTCCGGCACCGCTGGGGCCAACCAACGCGATAACCTGCCCTGCTTTGACCTGTAGGTTGACACTGTTCAGTGCTGCGGTTTCTGTTCCCGGATAGGCGAAGGTGACTCCGTTAAATGCGATGTTGCCGGCGACTTCGTTGCGCGAAACGCGAATGGATTCCGGAGTCGATTCCATTTCCTTCGGTTCATCAAGCAGGTCCAGAATGCGGTCCAGGCCGCTAAGGCTGTTCTGGAATTGGGTGGCACTGTTTGCAAGTGTTGCCAAGGGCTGCAGCAGCATTAACAGATACACCAGAAACATCATCAGGTCGCCAACAGTTAATGCACCTTCCAGCACTCGCCAACCGCCATAGAACAGCAGTGCCGCGCTGCTGAGAGGAATCATGGCCTCCCAAATCATTTCGACCGCTCGCATCCACCACCATGCGTACAGTTCCTGTCGCACCATGAGGTTGTTTTCCGTGACAAAGCGGCCACTTTCGCGTTTTTGGCGACTGAACGCTCGAACAACGCGGATGCCGGAAAACGCTTCAGCGGCTCCAGCGTCGATTTGTTCTCTCTGTTTTCTAATGGCGCGAAACTGAGGTCGGATCTTGCTGATCCACGCCTTGTGCGAAAGAAACACCAGCGGCAACAGGACCGCGGCTCCCAGCAACAGAGTCCAGTCGACCCACGCCAGAATGATGAAGCTGCCGAGCAACTGAATGATGGCTCGCCACGGATTGTACAGCAGTCCGAAAACCAGTTCGCCAACGCTGCCGCCGTCTTCACGCAGAATCGACGCAACTCCACCAGAACGAATTTCGTGAACTCGATGAAGTGGAAGCCGAACAGCGTGTTCAAAAACCTTTCGACGCACATTCAGTTGAATGTGTTTGGTGATGCGCGTGGCGTACCAACGTCCCAGAATATGCACGACAATTTTCAACAAAGAAATGGAGACAACGGCGATGACGGTGGCCATCAACAGTGTCTTTGGATCAGTCAGCGACGGAAACCGAGTAGCCCACGGTTCCGGCAGTGGTTTTTGGGTCAGTACATAGTCCACCAGAAACTTCGTTCCGGCGGGCGGAATCAAAGCCAGCACGGTGGCGACGGTTAGCGATGCCAGAATCCACACAATTTGCCAGCGGAACGGCGCTAACAGCTGAAAGAATCGCCGTAGTAGTTCTTTGGCAGAACGGATTCGTTCTTTGTGGCTGCGTTCCGGTGCTGTAGCATGCATGCTGCCCCGAGGAAGTTCACCATTTTGCGACTTGGTTTTGTAGGTGTCAAAGCGATTCCGACTGCTTTCGCGGGGGCGGTTGGTCGAAGACTGTTTCAATGTGTAATCCGACGTCGTGAGTGGTTCCCGGAGTCCGCTGAGTGTCGCAACATCTGGCTGATGCAACAATTATGTGCATTGTTTGCAAGGTTGGAGCAGCGGGAGCCTGGGATGGGGCATGCCGTGATGGCGTTATTGTTCTGAGACTGCGAGTTTGATTGTAAGCCGCTCGCGGATTCGGTCGAGCGTTGTTGGCCCAATTCCTTGCACTCTCCCCACATCGTCGATGCTGAGAAACGGTCCATTCGTATTTCGGTCTTCGACGATTCGCTTGGCTAATTCACGACCGATACCGTCCAGTTGCATCCAGTCTGACCAGTCCGCTGAATTTACATCGACGCGAAATATCAGTCTATCTGCGTTTTGCTGCCACTGCAGTGGTTCGGGCTGGTTCCATTCAATCCAGGCATGTCGCATAGCCAGCATAACGGCTGAAACTCCGCACGCAACCAGCAGGAACAGTCGATCGTTTTCCGTGAAAAACGCTGCCTTCAACAGCTGCAAGAGTGTTGTTTCAGCCGGCGGCTCGTCTGGTAAAGAAGGCTCCACGGAAGGTGGCAAGACCAGCGGAAACTCGTTGTCCGTGGCAGATGTTTGGTCAGCCTTCGGCTGAGCGACTGTTTGCCGCTTGCCTGATTCAGTTGCCGAGTTACCTAATTCGGATTCTGAAGCGGACATACACGGCTTTCTGGCTGCCCGCATGGAGCATGCGGCAAATACATGTAAGGCCCGTTCGTCAGGATGCCGAACGGGAAGGATTCGGTCAAGTAAGACGGCCCTCAGAAATGTTCAGTTTCTGGTGCTTACCCAAATCGGACTGAAGATTCACGCGGTGTTGTCGGGGATCCAGTGCGCTTCAGCTGAGTGTTTGGGCCGGCATGTGGGGATCAGCTTGCGACGTCTATTCGTCGACTTTCGTTTTTTTGAATTTCGGTAAGCGGAGTGCAATGTTTTGCACAATCAAGTTTCCGCCGCGAATTTTTGTGCGGTTGTTGAGATTCTGGCTGTGAAATATTCGATGACAAACGGAATCATTGCCGGGACTGACGTGAATCGTGGAATTGCGGTCGGAAACGCTGTTGAGAGCCGGGCTTCGCCGGTAAACTCTGCGGCTTTACTGAACAATGAAGTTTCCTTTGGAGTTTGCTTGGATGTCGCCGGACGCCGCCACGATCTCTTCGTCAACCAGCCCTGTTTCTAGTTCCTCCTGGTCTGATCTCGCCACGATCGCCCTGCAGGGAGAATCCATTGCTCGTGCCGACGCTTTGCGAATTCTGTCGGCTGATGATGATCAGGTGCTGGCAATTCTGGATGCTGCTTATCAAGTGCGTCGCGAGTTCTTTCAAAAGTCCGTGCAGCTTTATTATTTGAAGAATGCCAAAAGCGGTTTGTGCCCGGAAGATTGTGGCTATTGTTCTCAGGCCAAAGGCAGCGAGGCGGGTATCGACAAGTATCCGATGCTGAATGCAGAACGGCTGATGGATGGGGCTCGTAAAGCGTTCGAAAGTAACGCTCGAACTTATTGCATTGTTGCCAGTGGACGAGGTCCTTCAGATCGCGAAGTCGATCACGTTGCCAACGTGGTTACCCAGATTAAAAGCGAGTTCGGACTCCACATTTGCTGTTGTCTTGGGTTATTGAAGCCTGAGCAGGCATTGAAGCTGAAGGATGCGGGCGTTGATCGAGTTAATCATAACCTGAATACCAGCGAGCGGTTTCATGATGAAATCGTATCTACGCATACCTTCAAGGATCGGCTGCAGACTTTGGATGTCTGCAAAGATGCGGGCCTTGAACTTTGTGCGGGCATGATTGTCGGCATGGGGGAAACTCACGAAGATGTGGTTGATGTCGCTCTGAAGCTGGCGGAACTGAAAGTTGAATCGATTCCGGTGAACTTTCTGATTCCCATTGAGGGTGCTCAGCTGGGACGCCCGGTAGACCTGGATCCTCGATACTGCCTGAAGGTGTTATCGATGTTCCGTTTGACGAATCCCAAGACGGAACTGCGAATCGCGGGCGGTCGAGAAGTAAATCTGCGGACAATGCAGTCGATGGGGCTGTACGCAGCCAATTCCATGTTCGTCAGCGACTATTTAACGACTCCGGGCCAGAAGGCTGAAGAAGATTTCCAGATGATTCGCGACCTTGGTTTCGAAATCACAGCTGGCGACTATGAATCGTCTCAGCTGTTGGAGCGGTTCGGTAAGTCGTCTTCTGCTCAGCAAGTTTAGTTGCTGGCCTGTTCGTTTGATGATTGCAATTTCACTTGAGCAATTTTCAGCAAGCCTTCCATTTGTTCGGTCGCATACAGCACTGACAAAACGGCTTGCTGAAAATTTGTATGAGTCGAGGCGCCCCATGCGTCTTTTTGAAACTGCTCAGCAGCTTTGCGAAGTTTGCCAATCTTCTTGGATGCAAACTTGAAGTACAGCGGCGGATCTTCAGACTTGGATTCGATCGCTCGACTCATATCAAACACCGCGCGTACGATTCCCATTAGCTCCGGATAGTCATCAACTTCATCGCAATGTTTAATGAAGGTGCGGACCATCCATGCGTGAGCCATTGTTTTTTGAAATCGTTCAACCAGTTCTGGTAGCGTCAGATCGTTCATGTTCGCGTCGTTCAAACCGCCGGTCATTGGTTGCGGGAAAGCTTAGGCTATTCGTTGGCATCTTCAGTTTGGTACTGCAGCAGGCTGCAGATTTGATGATTCTGCAATCGGGACCTGCCGTTCAGAAAAGCAAGTTCGATAACAAAGGCGGCACCCACAACTTCGGCACCCTGCTGTTGAGCCAGTTTCATGCAGGCTTCGATGGTGCCACCCGTGGCCAGCAGGTCGTCGACAAGTAACACTCGATCGCCCTGGGTCACGGCATCCTGGTGGATTTCGAGCGAGTCCGAACCGTATTCAAGATCGTACTTAAAAGATTCCGTCTTGCCTGGAAGCTTACCGGGCTTTCGCACCGGTACAAATGCAACTCCCAACTCCATTGCCAAAGGGGCTCCAAAAACAAAGCCACGGGCTTCGGCAGCCAGAATCGATGTCAGGTTGGCATCGCGAAACGGTTCAGCCATGCGACGAATCACTTCCTTCATGGCGTCGGCCGATTTCAGCATCGGTGTGATGTCTCGAAACATGATGCCGGATTTGGGGAAGTCAGGCACTGATCGAATATAGTCTTTCAGGTTCACGGTATGCTTCCTGCAAAGTTCTTATAGCAGTTGGACGCCAGCGAAAATACTGGCGTCGTTGGAATGAAATTAGACAATCCGAAGGCAAGGCGTTAAAGCAATTACGTTTCGTTCGTGTCGAATGTTATTGTTGGCAAACATCGGTTGCCGTGTCGAATATTACATCCTTGTACTCAGTCTGTCACGGCAGGTATGGCGGTGAAACAGTCTACTACGATGATCTGTTTGATTGAGATTCCGATTGCGATGCGAGGCTCGTTTCGCATCGCTGCTCAGGAATTCTGGAACAGACGCGCAAGTACATCGGGAAGTGGCGAGCTAAACGTAAGGCGGTCGTTTGTTGTCGGATGAACGATCTGCAACTGTGAGGCGTGTAGTCCAAGCCTGCGAGCGGGATTTGTGACGGCTCCATATTTGGGATCGCCGATGATCGGGCACCTTTCGTCGGCAAGGTGAACTCGAATTTGATTGCGGCGCCCGGTTTCCAGATCCAGTTCAATCAGCGCGTTCGTTTTCGTACGCTTCAGCACTCGATAATGAGTTATCGCCAGTCGTGTTCGTTCGCTGGCAGTGGTGCTGAAGACTTTGTACGGGCCACTTTCGTCAAGGTGTGATTCAATTGTGCCGTGTTCAGCAATCGGCCCACCTTCAACAACTGCAAGGTACTGTTTTTTGGCCGTGTTCCAGTTGTTCTGCAGAGCCTGTTTTGCAGCTTCCGTCTTTGCGAAAACCATCAGCCCCGATGTTTCACGGTCCAGCCGGTGCACGATCCACACGCGTTCTTTGCTGTGCTTGTTTCCCTTTTTGACATAGTCGCTTAGATATGCATGAGCCGTTTTATCTCGTTCAGTTTCGCTGGCAATGCTAAGCAGGTTTTCGGGTTTGTCGATGACGATCAAAGTCGCGTCTTCGAAAACGATCGTCATTCCAGCCGGCAATCGACTGGCTGGCTGAGTTTGTCCTTTGCTGAGAACGGTCACGCAGTCGCCGATATGCAACGCATGATTTCCCTGGGTTACGGCGACGCCGTTCACCTGAATCGCACCATATTTCAGCCATTGGCGAACTTTGGTGCGTTTCACTTCCGGCAGACTGGCAAACAGAAATTCCAACAGTGGAGAGGCCGAATTCACGGTTAATGGAGCTGTCATGAAATTATTTGGTTTGCTTACGTTGTAACTCTGGTTTGATACTGATTTCGGCGATCAATGGTGCTTGCTCTTTATCGAGCGTATCTGAAACACTGAGCGTTTACGACTGATTGGTTTACAGATTTCTGTTACCTGGTGGGGCTGTGGTGTTGAAACGAGGTGTCGTGGTGAAGCGACTGTTACAATTCTGATTCCACTAAGATTCAAATTTTTAATTAGCCGTCAAAGGATGTCTGTGTTTCGACCGTGTTTCCGGCGTTCTGCGCCACTGGGGCAAGGGCGAAGCTCTTGTTTCGTAGCGACAACGGAGCGTCTCGGCGGTTGGTACGTCCCATGTCTTTTCGCGATCTACGCCACTGGGTCAAGGGCGATGCCCTTGTTTCCTAGCGGCAACGGAGCGTCTCGGCGGTTGGTACGTCCCACGTCTTTTCGCGATCTACGCCACTGGGTCAAGGGCGAAGCTCTTGTTAGGGGTTCACTGTGAACATTATTCGTTATGCATCGGTGTTGTTCTTTTTTGCCATGTTGGTTCAGGATGTCCGTGCGATTGACTGTTGTCGAATCAATATTATCGATGCCGAAAACGGATGGCCCGTGCCATTGGTTGAACTCAGGACGACTCACAACATGCGATTCGTTTCTGACAATGCCGGTGTGATTGCGTTTGACTTGCCGGAATTGATGAACGTTCAAACGTGGTTTACGGTGGAAGGGCACGGGTATGGAGTGCCGGCGGATGGCTTTGGATTTCGCGGTGTTAAACTTGTACCTGTTCCGGGGAAAGATCTAACCGTCAAGGTTCGTCGAGAGTTACCGGCGAAGCGTTTGGGGAGAATTACGGGTGGCGGGATTTTTGGTGAAAGTCAGAAACTGGGGCTGCAGCAGGACTGGTCAGAACAGGGGATTCTTGGCTGTGATTCTGTACAGAACGCTGTTCACAACGGTCGACTATTCTGGGCCTGGGGAGACACTGTGCTGCCAGGGTATCCTCTTGGCCGGTTTCAGATGATTGGTGCATCAACGGGCATTCAGCCGCTTGCGTCCTTTGAACCTCCCGTTCGTTTGCGGTTTGATTACTTCACGGACGAAGCAAAAGTCGTCCGGAATATCGCGTCAATGCCGGGTAACGGACCAACGTGGCTGGATGGTTTTGCAAGTCTGCCAGATAAAACCGGCACACAGCGACTGGTCGCAACTTACTCGAAAATTAAGGCGCCTTTGGATGCTTATGAAGTTGGACTGTGTACGTGGAATGAGCAAACACAGGTTTTCGATCAAAAGCTGGTGGTTTGGAAGCGAAGCGATGCTGATCCCGCGCCGCCCGTCATTCCTCACGGTCATTCGGTTTTGTGGAAGGACGAAACCGGAAAGTTATGGGCGTTGTTCGGAGATCCTTTTCCTGATGTGAAATTTTCTGCAACCTATGAAGATTGGTTGGCACCTGACAGCTGGCAGGTTGTTGATTCACGGAAATCTGTTGCATCGCAAGACAATGGTGAGCAGGTGAAGCCTCACCGCGGAGCAATTGCATGGAATGCGTATCGCAAAAAGTGGGTAACGATTTTTACACAATTTCACGGCACGAAATCACTGTTGGGAGAAATCTGGTATGCGGAAGCAGATTCACCCTTTGGTCCGTGGACGAACGCCATCAAGGTTGTGACGCATTCGAAGTACACGTTTTACAATCCACAGTTGCACACGGAATTCACCGTTGCAGATTCGCCCATACTTTTGTTTGAAGCAACCTACACGCACACGTTTTCGGCAACATCGGAACCGACTCCCAGACACGACTACAATCAGATTTTGTATCGGCTTGATCTGGATAAGCTTCATCAGTGACGGCTGTAGACGGTTGAAATCAGATGATGCTGGACGTCGAACGTTTGCTTCGCAATGATCTACAGCGTGTGATCGATATTAAGACGTTGCCTTAAGGCAGCGTTCTGATGCATCGCAATCCTGGAACTCTAATATAGGCGAACTTACAGATGAAAAGATCTTCTCTGCTGATTTTACTTTTGTTGTTTGCACTTCCCCCAACAGCGACTTCGATGGCTCAGGTTGCGAGTGACGGAATCAGCCTGAAGCGGGCGACACCGGAGTCAATGGGAGTTTCTTCCGCCGGTATAAGAGAATTCATCGAAGCTGCCGACAGGACCGTTGATTCGATGCACAGTTTTATGCTGGTCCGACATGGGCAGGTTGTCGCTGAGGCGTGGTGGGCGCCTGAAACACCCGACAAACAGCATATTCTTTGGTCGCTTAGTAAAAGCTTCACATCGACAGCCGTTGGGTTTGCCGTAACCGAAGGCAAATTGAGTGTTGACGACACAGTGTTGCAGTTCTTCCCGGATGACGTTCCAACTGATGTGTCGAATAATCTGAAGTCGATGCGAATCAGAGATCTGTTGACGATGTCCACTGGACATCAGGATGAAGTGAATCTGGCCAAAGAAACAAACTGGGTGAAGGCTTTTCTGGCTCACCCTGTTCCTCACAAGCCAGGAACTCATTTTCGATATAACACGCCTGCAACTTTTATGTTGTCTGCCATCGTTCAAAAAGTGACCGGGCAAACAGTGCTGGAATATTTGACTCCACGTTTGTTTGAACCGCTAGGGATTAAGGCCCCCAAGTGGGACACGAATCCTCAAGGGATCTCAATCGGCGGTTACGGTCTGTTCGTTCGTACAGAAGATATTGCCCGATTCGGACTGCTTTATCAGCAGCAAGGCCAGTGGAACGGCAAACAGATCCTGCCAGCGGAATGGGTGCAGTTGGCAACTTCCAGGCAGGTGTCGAATGGCAGTGATCCGTCACGAGACTGGGATCAGGGTTACGGCTTTCAGTTCTGGCGCTGTCGGCATGGCGCATTTCGAGGCGACGGTAAAGACGGTCAGTTTTGTATCGTGCTGCCGGAACAGGATGCTGTGATTGCAATTACGGCGAATACTCGAGACATGCAGGGCGAGCTTAACGTTGTCTGGGATAAGTTATTGCCCGCGTTTCACGGTGAAGCACTGCCGGAAAATCCGGCGGAAGTGGAGCGATTGAACGCGTTGATTAGTGGCTTGAAAGCAACTCGGTAGGTTAAACGTTTCAGGTTAACAGCCAGCTCGACCAGGCTGCTGGTGCTGGCTGTTAACTATTCTTCTGGCGGCTTACGTAACGTCATCACGTATTCCACGATATCGATCAGTTCAGTCACTGTCAGCTGCTTTTGGAGATCCTGCGGCATCATTGAGATTTTCTGTTTTTCGAATTCCTCAACGTTTTGCCTGCTGAATTTCTTGTCAAGGCCTTCCTGAGTACGCAGTGTAATTGCGTCGTCGGTTTCGCTGACCAGCAGGCCGACCACGACCAGGCCGTTGTCGGTAACTAACGCATAACTTTCATAGTTGTGGCTGATCGCAGCGCTGGGGTCAAGAATTGATACATAGACCGCTTCCCGCGAAAGCTTGCTGCCGATTTCTGACAGGTCGGGGCCAACCTCTTTGCCTTCACCCTTCACTTTGTGACAGTTGATGCACATGTTGGTTTTGCGAAAAGCGATGGCTCCGGCAACTGGATCTCCCCTGCGTTGAATAAGTTCGGCGATCGGTGGCAGGGGCTGCGCGTCAGCTGTGGCAGGAAGCTGAAGGTGCTTTGCTGCCTCTGCTTTGATGGCGGGATCACTTGATGATAACAGTACATTCGCAGCCGCAAACTTCAGATCATCCGCAAGCTTTCCTGACACAACAAGCGTAAGAACGCTTTTTTGACCATTCACACTGCGACTTAATGCGCTAACAGCTGCGGTTCGCACGGCCAGTGGTGACTTGGTAGACGCAACCACTGGCAATAAGATCGCTTCCGTTCGCTCTGCAGCAACATGGCCGATCAGGGTGACCGCGGCCACGGATGTTTTTTCATCACCCGATTTGATGGCGGCTTCCAGTGTTGATCCCGCATTCATTAAAAACAAAAGCTCGGCACCGCGGACTCCGCTGGTTTCCGTTGAATGTTGAAGACTGAATCTGGCAAGGTCTTCTGTGATCTCCTGTGGTTTGAAGCGTTCAATTAACGTGAAGTACTGATCACTGCCGGGATCTGCTTTCAGATATCGCAGGACGGCCTCTTTTGCCCTGGTTGACGATTCAAGATCAAAGCTCTTCAGTCGCAGAACTGTTTCAACGACAAGTTTGTCTTTGGGGTTTACTTGTGGCGCAGGCTCATCTGCAAATATGAGCGGTCGTACCGACAAGATGATGGCCAAAGTTGCCAGGGTTTTCGTCGACATTGGTGTTTTTGCTGTGGGGGAGAAACGGTTCATTGCAGCTTCATAAAAGAAAAACCTTCCGCCTGCGTGGATATTCCTGCAGGCGGAAGGCTGTGGTTGAACGCCATGGCAGGCGTTTGTTTATAGTCCCAACAGACTGTTGAGTGCAGCATCCTTTTTGGCGCCTTCATGAAAATCGAATGCTCGCATGAAGTGGTCGTGCTGTGCTTCCGGAGTTTTTGGATCCTGAAGGATCTTTACCAGAAAATCGGCAGCGTCGCCTGCGCGACTTCGCCAAATGATGTCCTGTCCAGCGGCAGTGTTCCAATTGGTGCCAACCAATTGTTTCCATGCAGCAAAGCACGCGTCTTCGTTTCCGCCAGCTCCAATGCCCAGTGCTTCAAGATACCAGCGGTCTTTGCCGTCGTGTTGGATTGCCAGTTGAGCCCAAAGTTGTGGGGCATCCGAAGACTTGCTGTGACGAAGTGCGACGGCAAGTTCGCGTCGAACCTGAGCGGATTTATCGTGCACCAGTGGAGTGACAAATTCAGTGATGTTCAGGTTTAGCTGGCGAGCAAGGCGAATGCCCACGATGCGAATGTTCGCATCGTCGTCTGCAATCGCTTGTGCGACCGTCTTGTTGCCACGTCCAGGGATTTTACCAAGCAGCCATAGTGCTCGAGCTTTGTAAATTGGATTGTCAGAAGACGCCAGTTTCTGCAGTTTGGCTTCAGCTTGTTCGCCCATGTTGTGCAGTGACTGCCACGCAAGGTAACGAGTTGCATAGTTGGGGTTCTTGAGAGCTTCAATGGCTCCCGCAGTTGTGGAAAAGTCGAACCGGGGAACGTCATACTTTCCGCTGTGTGCGTTGGGTGTGATGCGGAACAAGCGTCCTCGATCAAGATCTCCCATTCCATGTCCCCCGACTCCTGGGTCGTACCAGTCTGCGATGATTAACGAACCGTCAGGTGCAACCTTGACATCTGATGGTCTGAACCACTTATCTTGACTGCCAGTCAGGATGTTGCGGATCTCAGCCTTATAGCCAGCTTTGTCGTTGCTTGTTATGTAAGCTCGGCAGACGTTCGGGCCTGCATCGCAGTGCAGAATGTGTCCGCGAAACATGGGCAGCAGGTCACCTTCGTAGATTGTGATTCCAGTTGGCGACCCGGCACCGGTTTGAAGCAGGTTCGGTACGACTCCTGGATCATTAAGGTGCCAGTGTTTTTCGGGAACGTTGTTGCTCATTCCCGTGCGAGCTTCCTTCCAGCCCGCTCCTGTTTTTTCGTCTTTGTAGCCGTAGTTGCCAAATTCCATGACATAGTTGATGCGCACGCCTTTGTTGCCGTCGTCATCGTTGTCTGATTGCCAGATAGATCCGAATGAATCGACGGTCACCATCCAGTTGTTACGGAAATTCCATCCCAACGTTTCAAATTCCGTGCCATCCAGGTTGCAGCGGAAGACCATGCCTTCCTGGTACGGCTTGCGGTCGGCCGTTACCCGGTTGCCAGCGGTGTCAACGATCAGGTTTCCGTTTTTGTCTTTGATTTCGTGACCGGAATTTCCAAAGTTGAAATACAACTTACCGTCCGGGCCGAATGTGACTGCGTGAATGCCATGGTCGTGTTGCGAACCGGCAATGCCGCTGAATAGTGTCTCCTGCTGGTCGGCTTTGTCGTCGCCGTCTGAGTCCGTGAAGATCTGCACTTTGTCGCCGGCAGAAACGATGGCTTTGTTGCCCAATACGCAGATTCCGTGAGGTGAATCGATATCTGTGCCCTGATAGAAAACGGTTTCTTTGTCCGCTTGTCCGTCACCGTTGGTGTCTTCCAAAATCAGAATGCGATCGCCTTCAGGCCGTTTGCCTTTGTGCTTTCGATAGTTCACGATTTCGCAGACCCATACACGACCACGGTGGTCGATGTCGATATTTGAAGGGCTTAACAATTGTGGTTCTGCGGCGAACAGACTGGCTGCAAGGTCTTCGCCGACTTCCAGGCCGTCAAGGGCTGCCGAGGCTTCTCGAGAAGCACCGTCGGTGTTCTGAATGGGAGGTTCTGAGTTGTAAACCAGAAACTGAACACTTGCGGCAGCGCCACAATTACCTTGATCTGTGCCACCATTATCGAGCCCGCCGCGTGCCTGAAAACGCGTAAACCCTGCAGGTACGTCGAAGGCGACAACGGAATTGGCGTGAGTGCCTAAACCGTAAGCGACGTCTTTGCCATCAACCTTCAGTGGGCCTCCACCAGCGTTTTTGTTGACCTTTACGTCTCCAAAGCCAGCTGTCGCAGATTTCCACTCTTGATCAGTCAGCTTTAACTCGCCATTTGGACCAATAAGTCTTGGCTCCGCCCAGTCCGCCCAGTCGCAACTGTATCCATCGCCCGCGTCTCCAACGACCAAAAATAACTGCTTCGCCCCGCTAATATCGATGTCGATATCAACGGAATGCCCAGCCGTTTTTGATGTGATCGTTTTGCTGGTAAACAGTGGTTTTACGCTGTTGCCTTTGCCTGGTTTCGCAGCGGGGACGCTGAGTTTGATTTTACGTCCCGTTTTTTTTTGAGCGTTTGCGGTTGGTTTTGGTTCGTCCTGATTTTCTTCAAGCTCTTCCCGACTTGGGCTTCTGGTTGTTACGCCGTCCGCAGGTACTTCACCGTGAGCCGTCCAGACGATGGCGTTCAAGACAACTTTGCGAAAGTTTTCATCGGCCCAGTTCCAGTGGAAGTGTCCACCCGTGAATCCAAAGCCTCGACCGTTGCCATCTCGCTCTGCGGCCCACGCAACGTGTTGAATTTCTCCATTTTCGATCGCTTTGCGAACGGCAGGATTACCACTATGGGGACCATCCGGTCGACTCATCGTTTCTTTAGGCGGATGAGCTGACAGGATTGGTGTGACGCCCTGCATTTCCGGGCGAAATCGCATATGATAATACCATTCATCATTGATCGTAAAAGGTTTGACTCCATTTGTGATCGGATGCTTGGGGAACTTGTCAAAGGTTCCATCCCAGTGCGGGTTGACCGACCAGTCCGCTTCGAAATATCCACCCATCCAGTTCAGAAAGGCGTCGCCCGTTTTTCCGACGGGTGTTTCTACAGCATAGTGGATACACACAAGGCCCACGCCTTTTTTCATAAGTGTATCGAATTCGTCGATGTGCGGATTCAGCAGGTGTCGTCCGCCACCATCGCAGTACACAACAACAGTGTCGGCTCCTTCCAAAGCGGCAAGTCCTTCTGCGGGCCATCCATGTTTAATGACTTTGGTTTCGTAGTCTGGAAAGACTTCCGCCAGTGAATCAGCCAGTTGCAGGCAACCGGCGTAGTGTTCGTGAGACCAATAGCCGTGGCTTGGCTGCCCCGAAATGAAAACAACCTTCTTCTTTTCTGATGATGTGTTGCTTGCAGTAGCTTTGGATGCCAGTTTCTTAATACGGATGTTGCGAAACTGAACTTTCATTGGCGGACCGGCGTGTAGTTGCAGTGCCAGAATTCCCGATGGGCGTCGGTCCTGTTTATCGTTGTCGGTGCATTCAATTGTGGTGACTCCGTTGATTTTGTGGACGAAGTTGTAGCCGTCAGCGGTGATGGAATACTGGTTCCAGTCTTCGTTTTTGATCTTCGACTGAATTTCTGCTGAATCGCCGACTGCTCCAATCACTTTGGCTTCGAATTTTCCATCGTTGCGGACAAGTTCTGTCTTTTGTCCTCGGTTCGCCAAGATGCCTCGAAAGCGTTCGCCGTACAGGATTCCCGAATAGGTCTTGCCTGCTTCGAAGTCGGCCTGATAGCCGCCGACGACCCACTTTTGGTTTTCGGGATCAGGCTCAAAGCTGCGATATTGAACTCCAGAGTTGCCGCCGACAATTTTGTATTCAAACTGAAGTTCGAAATTGTCGACTTCACCGCCACGCCAGATGATAAAGGTGTTGCCTTTGGTAGGATTTTCTGCCGTGGTGGTTCCAGTAATGGCGCCGTCTTCAACGCTCCAGAATTCAGGATTGCCGTCCCAGCCGTCCAGCGACTTACCGTCGAACAGGGACACAAAGCCGTCATCCTGAGCAGCTACCATTGAGCACGGGCTCAGAAAAATTGAAAGAAGGCAGCAGTAACTTAGCAGTCGCATATTTTGGCCTTAGAAAGTGGGCGGGTACATTAAGCAGCGTTTGAATGCGGCATCACATGGCGTTGTGACAGGTGACGCCAGTCAGGCAGTTGCTGCGAGCGGTTTTGCAAATGGTGAGTCTGGCTCGTTTATTATTCAAACAAACTGAGAGTATGGTAAACAATTGGATGTTTGTTTGGAACAAACTACCGATTGTGGTTTATGCACATTTACGATCAAAATGGCCGTCGTCTGCCGTAGTGCAAATTGCAGCGGAACACCGCTTGGGCCGTCGTGAATTGTTGCTGTTGTTGGGGCGGGTTGCAGTTTTGCGTAGACCTTTTGTGCCAGCATATACATCAGCACACAGGATACGAAAAAACCGACTATCGCCATGACAATAATGGCCGTTGGTACTTTACGCGGCCCTGTCAGTTCCGGGCGTGTGCCAAGATAAATCAGGGTTCCTGCCAATGCCGGAAGTCCGATTACGGTGCATGCTTGTGCTAGAGTTATCATTGGCACAACACTGGCCTCGTTTCGCAAAGCTGCCACAGCGACCAGCATGCCAATCACCAGGGCCACCACCGTCAAGTGGACGGGCCATTTGTCCTGCAATCTGGCACCCTTTCCCAGCGAATCGGACATCACTGTTCCGCCGATGAGTGCATTGACGAGGAATGAACTAAGAGCACCCGCCAGAATGCCACTGCAGAAGATAACTTTTGCCGTTGCTCCAAACGACGGTTCCAATTGCCTGGCGACGTCGCCTACGGAGGCCAACGTGACCGGTTGGGGATTTCCATAGAACACTCGCCACGATGTCAGTAATACGATGGATGTGACAATTCCCAGCAAAGTAATACTGAAGATCGAATCGACAACTCCCGAGCGGACATCTTCAAGCCCCCAGCCTTTTTCCTTCACAAGATAAGCCTGATAGAACGCTCCACCAACGGAAAACGTCGTGCCAATCATGCCCAGCAACGGAATCCAATCCAAAGATCCCGTTGGCGGTACCGGAGTAAACGACTGTGGCTTAATCATCACCACCGCAAAGTTCACCAGAAAAGCGGCAGTCATCAGCCCCATCAGCAGTTTCATAAACCCTTCGACTGAACGATACAGATCTCTGACCAGATAAAGAGACGCGATAATCAGCAGGTTGGCTATTGCCAGTGTTGCGGCGCGAAGTTCAAAGCTAAACGGTTCGCTGCCAAAGAGCGGTTCAATGCCACCGATTAACGCGATGTTGTTTGATGATTGAAACAGGGCCACTAACGTGAACAGCGTTAATCCCACGAATACAGTAAATGGGCGCCCCACGCGACTGGAGAGTTCGTCACACAGACTTTTCTCGTAAACAGCTCCCAACCGCGCGGAAAGTGCAACCATGGCGATCATTAAGACCGCGGCAACGATAACTACTGGAAAACCAAGTAGTCCAAATGACGCTCCAACTTTTGAACTGGTCAGAATCGATCCTGGCCCCAGAACAACCGCCGCGACGATGATGGCAGGCCCAATGCTCTTGAATAGACTTTTCCGCTGTCGACGGTGTTCCATCGGCTGGCTGGTGGGATTCTGGTGCGGCATGTTATTTTCAGTGGGAGGAGGTTGGTGGGCCTATATCAAACCGTGACACTCGTTCAGATGCAAACGTGTGCTGAACTTAGCCAAACGTCTGGATGCACTGATCAGTTTGAAGCTGAGACCTCGAATCTTGTTGAAATAACGCAGTAACGGGATCTCCTGGAATACCAAATCTACGTGCTGGCGAAGTCGTCTGTTCTAAATGTTCACTGAATTCAGGCAGTTCGCAGACCTACAGTTTCTTTTTTCGAACAAGATAGTCGATTGCTTTTTGTTCAAATTCCGGCTTCTTGAGTCCCACTTGTTTGGCTTCGCTGATGGCCTGATCGGATGCCATTCGCGATTGCAGAACTCGGTGAACCAACCAAACAGCGGCGACGCGATTGCCGGAGGAACAGTGCATCAGCGTTCCCTGCCCTGAAGGGCTTGCTTTTAATGCCGCCGCTGCATCAGCGAAAGCCTTGTCTGTTAGTTCGCCAGCATCTTTGAATGGTATCTGCACAAACGTTAGCCCGAGCGACTCAGCCAGTTGCTTTTCATCCCAATCCAGTTCTTCCGGTTTTCGCAGGCTGATAATTGTTTTGATGCCAAGTTCCGGCAGTAGCCGGATGTCATCCATCGCTGGCTGAGCGGCAAGCCAGATATCGCCAGCTCGAAAGGTATTGGTTGTTGAACCGATACTTGCTGGTTCCAGCTTTGCATTCATGTCGAACACGCCCGCCTGTTTCCAACCGCCCTGCGGCACGACTTTTTCGGCGGTCTCTGGAATGGTGATGTCTTTTGTTTGAATGATCGGTAGATTATCTGGAAGCCGCTTGAGCTTGAAGTTGCGGTAACGAATTTCCATCTTGGGACCGACGTGTACTTGTACTCCAATGACTCCTGACAAAGATCGCTTCTGTTCATCAAGATCAATCAGGTCGGCGGTGGGCACGTCGTCGATCCAGTGTCGATGATGATTTCCTTCCACTAAAACTCGATACTGATGCCATTCGCCAGCCGCAAAATTCTGCACGCGCATTTGTTCCACAACCCATGGTTGGCCCTGCGGATCGATGATAACCTTTTCGCCGGTATGCGACAGAATTCGGCGTCCTCGTTCTTCGTACAGCATCCCGTTGTACTTGTCGTTGTTTGAAACGACATCGCACTGATAGCCCGTGACGACAAACGGGCCAAGGTCTGGCCGTTCTTTGCTGCGATACTGCAGTCCACTGTTTCCGCCGGCTGAAATCCAGACTTCAGCTCGCAGTTCGAAGTTTTTCACCGGCTTAATGTCTGCGACGATAAAACGATTGGCTCTTAAAGTGCCATCCGCATGGCCGATCAGTGTTTTGTCTTTGACTGTCCACGATTCCAGGTCGCCTCGCCATCCGTCCAGCGAATCAGCTTGAATCAACGAGGTAAAGCCGTCTTCCTGTGCCATTGCGGATGCAGTGAGTTGTGGCAGAGCAAGCAGAATGGCAGCCAGGGCGGTGATTGATGGTTTCATGCTGTTTCTTTATGAAGGCGGGGAATACGCAGCTTGCTGATGCTGCCGGAGGGGATTGAAAAATGATGTCGTGTTGCGAGTACGGGGTCCGTCAGCAGATGGTCAGAACGGGAGTTTATGACTTCCGTTCTGATAGGTTAACTTGATTGGGGACGAATTAAAGCGGCTCAAGGCCGACTCGATCGCAATATTTCAACAGACCGCAGTTCGTGCAGTTTGGTCTTCGGGCAACGCACGTTTTTCGACCGTGATAAATAATGCGGTGTGAGTATTCAATCCATTCTTTTTGCGGAAGTATCTCCATCAGGTTGCGTTCAATGATTTCCGGATTTTGTGAAGCCGTTAAACCGAGTAAGTTGGAAATCCGCCGCACATGTGTGTCCACGACGACTCCTGATGGAATTCCAAACCAGGTTCCCAGGACTACGCTGGCTGTCTTGCGTCCTACTCCAGCCAGTGTGGTGAGCTGGTCAATGTTTAGAGGGATTTCTCCGTCGAATTCATCGACGAGCTTTGCCGCCATCGCTCGAATGTTTTTCGCTTTAGCTCGGAAGAAGCCGAGCGGGTGCACAATTTTTTCAACGTCGGCCTGTGATGAATTTTTTAAGGCCAGTGCATCGGGATAACGTCGAAACAGCTCAGGCGTGGCCATATTGACTCGTTCGTCTGTACATTGAGCAGACAGAATTGTGGCCACCAGCAATTGAAACGCCGATTCATGGTGTAGAGCGCATTCAGCAACGGGAAACAGTTTTTTCAGAGTGCGGATGACCGACCGTGACTTGGCACGCCGTTCCTGCAAGGACGCTTGTTCCTCGGCTGACCTGGTTGCAGCTGATTCGGATGCAATCGCCTTTTTGGCGGACTTCTTTTTGTTGGCCATGCTTTGGTCTCCAGAAGAATCGCCAGCTTCGACAGAAGCAGTCCAGCTGCTAGACTTCTTATGATCGATCAGACGTTCTTGACGTATATGTTCGAGTAAAAGTTGGAAGGGCGCCGGGCAGTCGCTCTGTAAAAGTGTCAGGTGCCGTCGTCAGCGTGGCGTTGCTTGCGAGTTCGATCGTTCGATCTTCTTTTGCTGAGCTTGGTTTAGCCTGTGTTTTATCCGATCTCATGAATCCTGGTAGCTTCGATGGCAGTGAACTTCAATTCCGCAGATTCTCGAATCAGTGAAGGTGTTTGGCTGTTCAATGAAGGTGAGTTCTTTGCCTGCCATGATGTGTTCGAAGATCTTTGGTCGGAACTTGTGGGCCCGGAGAAGCCGTTCTTTCAAGGGCTGATTCATGCGGCCGTGTGTTTGTATCACTTTGAAGGTTCCAACTTGTCGGGAGCCCGCAGGATGTACTCCAGCTTTAGAGCCTATGTCGCAGATTTTGCTCCCGAGTTTTGTGGAATTGATGTGGCAAGGTTGCAGCAGGATATGGAATTCTGCTTCGAAGAGTTGCTGGCAGTTTCAAGTGGCTACCCTCATGGACTTTTCCTGAGGCTCGACCGTATCCCGCACATCCACTATGTTGCTTTGCCCGGGAAGTGAATCTGGCGCGATGAGACTTTCTTTGCCTGTGAATGATTGATTTCAAGACTTGATAAGTCGTGGAAGTACGTAGACAGAGCTTAATTTTACAGCGATTTTCGGCGGACGATTCACGACTATTCATGGAATCTGGCATTGTCTAAAATTTGCGGTTCTGAATTGGCAGGAACGGCAAAAGTATGGATGCGAAAAGTCTCAGGTTTCGACTGGAATACCTCTTCTTCATGGCAATGGTGTTTGCTCTGAACTGTTTGCCGGTACGCGCGGCGGTTCGGTTGGCGGACGCAGTTGCCTGGTTTCTGCACAAGGTCGTGCCAAAAAAACTCACTCGTTACGACGTCGCGGCAGACAATATTCGCACTGCTTTTGGTGACGCGCTGACCGAACAGCAGGTCGATTCAATTGTTCACGGCATGTGGCAGCATCTGGCTCGTATGGTTGTGGAAGTAATGCAGCTGCAACGCCGCTTTCGGCTGTATAACTGCAGTGAGGTTCTTGAGTTTCGCCAAAGAGAAGAATGCGTGCAGGCTATGATTTCCGGGCGTCCGATTCTGTTTTTGGGCGGACACTTTGGCAATTGGGAAGTGTCAGTCAACACGTTCGGTTACTTTGGTTTTCCGATGGGAGTTGTCGCTCGAGATCTGGACAATCCTTGGTTGCATAAGTGGTTTTTGAAGTTCCGAGAATCAACGGGCAACAGCCTGATTTCGAAACAGGGCGCCAGCACAGAATTGGTGCAGGCGATGGAAGCCGGCAGGAATGTGTCATTGCTTTGTGACCAGGATGCCGGTCGTCGAGGTGTGTTTGTTGATTTCTTTGGCAAGCCTGCTTCAACTTATAAGTCAATCGCGTTACTGGCGCTTCAGCATGATGCGCTAGTGGTGCTGGGTGGTGCTTATCGATTGCCCGATGATTGCCAGCACAACAGTCGCTGGCGGCAATTCAATCTTACCACGGAAGCTGTGATTGACAGTCGCGATTATCAGGATGCGGATGCGGTGCCTCAGTTGACGCAGGCATTTACTGCGGCTCTGGAATCACTCATTCGACGTGCTCCCGAGCAATACTTTTGGGTGCATCGTCGCTGGAAAACGCCACCACGCGAAAAGAAATCCAAAGAGCAGCAACAAGCGGCCTGACAGGGGATTCGCCCTTGCCCCGGTGGCGTAGCACGCGGAACGAAGTGAAAAGCTGAAATCGCCGAGTCGCTTCCGTTGTCGCTTGACGCAAGTCCTTTGCACACGGGTTTGTCGCACCGCCGTTATGGCGGCTGTTACGCCGAAACGGCCTGTACTGTGCGTCGGCGAACCGTCAGCCTGATTGGCACGGGTACGCCAGAAGTGGTTTCAGTATGCCGCAGGCCGTCAGGCACCGGGATTCCTGAGAACAAATCGTACTCCCGCAACTCCCGCAACTCCCGCCCGGCCGCTTACGCGTCACAGCTCACACGAAAATCTCTTCACAGCTTTTGGCGAAGCTACCGTTAGCTTAGTCCCGTTAACACGCCGTCGCCACAGAAGTCTGTATTGCCAAAGGATGGCACCGGGTGTCCCATGCCTTCGCAGATACTCATCAGCAGTCGGTTATGTGGAACACCGCCGAACTTCAAAGAACGTCCCATTTCGAAGTCCAGGCCGCCGCCAACCATGATGAATGGGATGTTGTCGCGGGTGTGTGAATTGCCCTTGCCCAGTTCGTTGGTCCAGATAATGGTGGTGTTGTCCAGCAGCGAACCCTGCCCACCGGGTTCCGGTGTTTCTGCGAGTCGTTTTGCCAGGTAGGCCACTTGTTCGCTGTACCAGGTGTTGATTTTGATCAGCTTTTCGTAGGCGTCTTCATTGCTGTCTGGTTCGTGTGAAAGTTCGTGATGGCCCTCTTCGATTCCCAGCCATTTCATGCGAGGCTGGCCCACACTGTTGGTGATTTGGAATGTTGCAATTCTGGCGAAGTCTGCCACAAAGCTGTTCACCATCATGTCCATTTGCATGCGACTGATCTGTGGAATGTTTTCATTTTGCTCTTCAACGTTGGGAGGCAGTTCGGGAACCGCATGACCGACGGAAGCGACGTCTGACTTTCTGCTAAGTTCTGTTTGAAGTTCCTTTTCGACTTCGCGAACCATTGCCAGATGGTCCTGAAGCAGGCGACGGTCTTCGCTGCTGATCATTTGTTCAACTTTGCGGAAGTCGTCTGAAAGGTTGTCCAGGACGCTGGCGAGTAGTTCTTTGTTGCGCGCCTGTCCGTACAGCTTGTCGAACATCTGATAGGGATTGTCGATAGGAGCAACTGGTTGGTTGGCACCTGCGTAAGACATGCGTGTCCATGTGTCGGCTCGATCCGGTACCATTACCCCGAATTCCAGCGAACCGAAGCGAGTTTGCGTGGCGGGATCAGCTTGTAACTGGTTGCGAAGGTGCTGATCGACGGAGATTCCCATGGACCATCCGGCCGGCGTGTCTGAGCCGCCCTGAACGTCGCCGGGGAACAGCTCGATGCCGGTAAGCAGGCAGCCGATGCCGCGCATGTGACCATCGCCATCGCCCTTAATTCGATTGTTGATGCCGTGCAGCGTCAGCATTTTGTCTTTGTAATCAGCCAGCGGTTCCAGAATTCGCTTCAGCTGAAAGTCTTTGCCTTCTTCATCCGGCCAGAAGTGCTTTGGAATCACTCCATTTGGACTGAAAATCACAACCATGCGTTTTTTGCGAGGCGTTTCGGCCTGCGACGCAAATCCAAGACCGGGCACACCCAGCACCAGGTTTGCGGCTGCAACACTAATGCCGGTTTTCAGCAGGAAGTCACGACGTGATAGATATCGATTCATCTTGGAGTCTCAATCAGTGAAATGCCGGGCGGCGAATAGGCGGGTTGGAAACGAGCAGTTACCGTTTTATTCGATCGTCAAAACCAGAGCGGTGATCATCTTAGCGGAAGTTGTAATCGCTGCGGCCTTGGCAGGGAATCCAGGAACAAACGAGCCCGTAACGACCTCTACTTGTAAACAAACAAAACCATGTAAAGTGATGCAGGCGAACTAAGGCGTTGTCGGCTCATTATCTATTTTCGCCGCTACGGCGGCAATTTGGACAATAAGTTCTCTAATGTTATACCCACTTTCGCGGAACTTTTTAGTCAGTTTTTCCAATGTATCGGTTCCATACGCTGCTGGCGGCTGTTTGACGAAGTGCTGGAAGGCTCGATTTACAAAGGAACGGTGTGCGTCATCACTTTCGGCCAGAAATCTGGCAAGCTCCGCTGCTCCGGAAAAGCTGACTTCCGCGCCGGATCGATCAGCATAACGCCCCGCGGAATCAATATTCTTTGAGTGCTCCTTAGTTCGAAAACGCCCGACAGCATCATAATTTTCCAGAGCAAAGCCGAGACCATTGATCTTGAGGTGGCATACCTGGCAACCTTCGGGGCTTGTCTGCAGGGCGACTCGCTCACGCGTGGTCAGGTCGGGGTGCAGGTCCGGACTTAGTGGGGTAAACGCTTCAGCCGGTGGCCTGAGGGTTCGGCCCAGCATGTAGCGAATCAAAAACACGCCTCTATGAATGGGCGACGTTGAATCATGATAAGCAAGGCCGCTCATCAAAAATGGATGATTCAGCAAGCCCAGACGAGCGGTGCCATCAGCGCCAGTCATTCTTAGGCGTGGCCCTTCGTCGGATTCTGCCTTCCATGCGTCTCCATAAAATTCTGCGATGCGATCCGTGGTGTACGATCTTTCGGCCAGTAGAAGTTGCCGAAAGTCACTGGCGTCGCTCCAGATAGTGTCTTCGATAAACGCGTTTAGAGATGTTCTGAGATCGTGTTCCAGTTCATCATTGAAGCCGGGGAACTGTTGTTGATCTTTGTTGATGTCGTGCAGGTGATCCAGATTCAGCCAGGCATGCATCAATGCCAGAGTTTTGGCCTGAGTGCGATAATCTGACACCATGCGATAGGCGGCTGATTTTATCTGTTCTTCTGTTTTAAGTTTGTCCTGTCGAGCCAGTTTTTGCAGCCACTCGTCAGACGGCAGAGAATCGAACATCACCAACGCCAGCCGGTTGGCCGCGCGGTGAGATTGTGGCTGTGTCTGGTCAGCCAATGGGTATAAGAATCTTGGCGACTTTAACGCTAACAGGACGACGCGTCGGATTGCTTCTGCGTCGTCCGGCGTGGTATCGACCTGTTGATCCACGTGTCTTTGTCTTAGTTCCTTGTCGCCGGGGTCGTCGTTCAGTGAAATCCGAAAGGCCGTTTCCACTACTTCCGCCAGAAAGCTTCGCAACTGTGCTCGGTTTTCATTGGCATCTTTTTTGTGAATGCGTTGGTACCGCGGCCACAGCTCAGCAACTGCGATATCGGCGAATTCCAGCGCGGCCGCTGTGGTGGAATCGTCCCACTCGCGACTGATGGCAATTCCGCGTTCGTAGCCGTAGCTGCGGTCGTCGGGGGGCAGCGTTGTTTGCAGAGAAAACGTGGCCTGCGGTGAATACGGTATCAACTGACGAGTCGGAATAATCTCCTCAACACCGCGAGGCGGAATCCACGACAACGAGACGACAGCAGGTGGAAGTTCGGTTTTGCGTTCACGTTGAATAAAGTCAATCTTAAACGGATAGACGCGACCGGCTGTCAATGTCACCGTTTGGCGGAATTCCGTCTTGTCGCCTGACTGCACGTGATTGTCGAAGAATTGCCGACCGATTTTTCCGAAGTCCATGACAAACGAACACGTACTGCGGACGATGATTTCGTAGCGACCAGTCACATCAGCCTTCAAGCCGCCTTCCCAGTAAATATAAAACGACTTTGCATCGATGCCTTCTCCCGGACTTTCACGCCCAAAATCGAAATCAATTACTGGATCAACTCGTTCAATTTTCTTTTCTTCGTTCTTCCAGCGATGTCCGTTGAAATAGATCGCCTTGACGCCTCGATCCCTGGTTGGTCCAACAATGCCGTCGAAGTGAGCATACAAGTCTGCAATGCTTTGGCGTAGCTGATTTGCTGTCAGTCTTGCCAGGCCGATTCTGGGCGGACGGTTGCGGATCTGAGCAGCGTCGCTGTAAAAACTATAGTGGATGAATTCAGCGACTGCTTTTGCATCCTCACCGACGCACTGATCGGCTTCATCTTTGGGCATGGTTGTCGTGATCAACTTTGTAAGTTCACCAGTGGTGTCGTCGCCTACGAGTCGATCTTTGTACAATCCGTCGACGCCCTGCCCCTGGTCTCCATGACACGAAGCGCACTGTTCGCGATAAATTGTTGCGCCTCGTTCCAACAAAACTGAATGCTGGGTAGGCGGTTCGGCTGGCGTTTCCTGCAACGCCGCTTCATCTGCGACAATGCACGGAATTGTGTGCATCCATGCCACGACCGTACACAAGGTCCAGACGCAACCATGGCGAAAGTTATGTGTCTTATTCATGAGTTGATTCACGCGTTTGCGAGATGTTGCTGCTGGCACTGAATTTTGGCTTCAGCGAGAACTGAAGAGGCCATAAGCGGTTGATGGACTGCGGGAGGATGGTTTCCCGCACACGTTGCGTGTGACTTGAAACCAAAGTTGGGTGGGTATTAAGGAAGGATTTGCGCGACAAGCGATTCGGGGAGCAATTTGCAAATTTCGCTCCAGCACACCGATTGTTGCACGTTTGAATTCTAGCAGCCGAAATCGGCGGCTTCAAACGGCGATTCTGCAGAATGCCGACATAGCGTTATCCGCCAACCATGGATTCAGAAAGCAGCTGAATTCGGCGCAGCAGAGGTCTCGAAACTGAGACGGATACACGGTTTGAATACCGGGATGCGTCAGGCAATTTGGGCGAGCAACTGTGTCTCGTTGTTTTTTTGACATCTCGGCCCTGGCGTAAATGGCTCCAACGGCAAGCCACTGGTGCATCTAAAGACCGGGGTCCGTGCGTTCAAGATTCGCTCGGATTTCTGCAATGGCTTCTTTGGAGCTACCACGAAGTCGATCCAGCTCAGTTATTGTCTTTAACATCTCTTCGTAGGCGACCGAAGCATTTCCTCGAGCATCATTTTGAGCGGCGGCCAGGTGAAGCGTGTGTAGGTGCTGTTGGAATGGCCCGTCCAGCATTTCGACGGTCGGTCTCGTACAACGGCGGATCGTTTTGACGAGTTCGCGAAACGCGTCTCGTTCCGTATTTCGTTCTGCCGCCGAAAGCTCTCTGCGAGTTGTTCGAACATGCTGTTTTGCAAGTTCTGCTTCATCAACCAATCGTCCCAGCGGTGCAGCGTTTCTTCGATTGCCTTCCTTAAGCTGCCTGGCTTTCTGCAAGATCGCCTGAAGCTTTCTGGAACCTGCGCAGTGGGCCAGGCCGTCTTCTGCTGTTCTGATTGCCTGAGCTGGGTTTTTCATTTCAACAAAGATGTTGGCCAGATTCGCATACGGTTCCGGCATGGTCGGATCCAGTTTAATGGCTTCTCTATACGCTGATATCGCCATGGAATTCATCTTCATGGCCTTCTGGGCAATTCCCAGATTGTAATACGCAGACGCACACTTCTTGTCCTTCTGAATTGCTTTTCGAAGTGTTTTAGTAGCTCCCTGGAAATCCTGAAGAAGGTTTTGGACGGCACCCATGTTAACCCAACCGGGGGCGTAAACTGGGTCCATCCGCGTAAGTTGGTTAAACGCTTCTTTCGCCGGCAGATACTGCTTGTCCATGAAGTAGGCCATTCCCAAAAGCTCTTGAGCGTTTCGGTTGGCTGAGTCGGCTGCAAGACATTCGGTCAACAACTGAATGGCCTCTGCGAAACTCTTCTTCTGCAATAATTGCCGAGCTCGTTGAACTGTTGCATCAGTAGGCATCGTTAGTTCTCCTCATTGGTGGCAGCGGACGATCGAAGTTTCGGCAGATCAGGCCCCGAACGACTGAATGTTGAGCATTTGGCCGAAGTGATACTGATGGTCAGCCAAATCGGGCCAACACCGTGCTCGACTTACCGCGTCAACTTTAGTCGCCTATGGGGTTCTTGCCGATTGTACAAACAGTTGGGCGTGATCAGTGGTCAATTCTACCTAGATTAACGCCGTAGGAACACAGGTAAAGTTTGCGTCGCCCGAACACCGGGTTCAAGCCGCATTTTCGGGGCTGCCGAAAGATCCGTTGACGCTTCGGTTTGTAGTGAAGCCGACAGTTTTGACGGACTGCTGAAGAAGGCGCAGGTTCTGCATGTTTGTAACTCGGCGAATATCTCTCGCTTTAACTCTGCTATGTATGTCGCTTCCAACGGCATCAGCAGTTGACAGCGATGATCCGCGCGTGACGCCTTTGGTGAAGGCCGTTGAAAATTGTCGAGAGTTCGTCGTCAATATTCATACTGAGAAGGCCGGAACAGACGAAGGCGATTCCCGCTTCTTTACCTCGAAGTCTCGACGTGTAAGCGGCATGGGAACCGGAATCGTCGTGGACGAGCGTGGTTACATCGTGACCAACTATCACGTGATTCATGAAGTTGACGAAATTACTGTCACCATGATGAGCGGCGAGGTGATGAAGGCTCGTCCGGTGTCCTTTGACCGTAAACAGGACATGGCGATTATTCACGTAACTGCTCCCGGTCCGCTAACTGTGATGCCAATCGGAACGTCGTCAGACATGAGATTGGCGGAGCAGGTGTTTGCTGTCGGAAATGCTTTTGGCTACGAATACACCGTAACTTCCGGGATTGTGAGTGCTCTTGGACGTGACGTTGAAGTTGATGAGACTCAGGCTTATGAAAATCTGATTCAGACAGATGCCAGTATTAACCCCGGCAACAGTGGAGGCCCGCTGCTTAACCTGAACGGCGACGTGATTGGAATCAACGTCGCCATTCGTGCAGGTGCTCAGCGGATCGGCTTTGCTATTCCAATTGATGACGCCAGAAAGACGATCAGCCGACTGCTTAGCACTGAGCGTTTGAACGGTATCTCTCACGGCTTGTTTGGCACGGACGTTAAAACACCCAACAACCAACATCTTCTGGTTGACAACGTCATCACAGGATCAGCAGCTGACCGTTGTGGATTGAAACCAGGCGACGTGGTTGCTTCGGTTCGAGGAATTAAGATTCACGATCTGGCCGACTGGGAACGAAGTCTGCTGGACATTCCTGTTGGTAAAGTGCTTGACGTGTCTGTCCTGCGAGACAGCAACCCGGTTGCTCTGCAGTTTGCCGTAGGTGTTGGCCAGAATGTGCCTTCAATCGCCGTGAGTCCAGATCGCCGAATTAACGTACAGACCGTTGCCACGAATGGAACTGCGGTTGCACCAGCCACCGAATCGATTCGGGAAAAAGCCGAACGACTTTACGGAATGCAAATTGTGCCGTTGAGTCCGCGAGATCGAGCGGCACTGGGACGACGATACAGCGGCGGCATGAAAATTGTGAATGTGTCGGCTGACAGCCTGGCTGCCAAACACGGAATTAAACGAGGCGATGTATTGCTGGGGCTTGACGGTTTCGAAACGCTGGACGACCGAAACCTGAATTTCATCCTTCAGGATAGTCGCTTGAAAAGCCTCACAACAATGAAGTTTCAGATATTTCGCGGCAACCAGGCACTGGTTGGCCACATGAAGCTGGACGGTGTGTAAACAAGCGTCGCAAATTTCAAACTGCAAACGCGGTGCTTCTGCACGCTATCAGGTGGCGACGCTGAAACACTTCGCGAATCTGCTAAGTGCGGTGACAATGCTGCTGCTGCTGCTGCTGCTGTTGGAGGCAGCGAGCCAACAGGGTTCCGTTCTTCACCATGACTGAATGGACATCTCAGCTGCACAAATGGATCAGACTGTGTTGCGTCGCAGAAGTGAGCGCAGCAAAGCCCGGGAACGTATCGTTCTCTCAATGTTTCATTGACGTTGCAGCGGAAGACTTCCTGCGTTCTGCAGACGCGATTGCTCCTGTTATTTCGCAAGTGAATAAATGCGGAATTGGTGAGACGATTTTCCTGGCTGTTCAGGCAACTCAGGCCGCTGTTCACAGCAATACGAATCTGGGAATCGTGCTGTTGCTGACACCAATGGTCGCCGTATCTGCAAGTCATTCGTTGGCTGATGGAATCGAAGACGTTTTGCGAACGCTGACAGTTGACGATGCCGTGTGGGTTTACAAGGCGATCGGCTTGGCGGCTCCTGGCGGGCTTGGCAAGTCGGCTAGTCAGGATGTCTTTGATGTGCCAACAATGGATCTTCGTGCGTGCATGCAGTTGGCAGCCGATCGCGATCTGATTGCCGCTCAGTACACCAATGGCTTCGTTGACGTATTGCAGACCGGTTGTCGTTTGCTGCAGCAGTCTGGAGACTGGCGCAAGCTGGCGGATTTTCGTCTGGCATGGTTGGCTTTGAATCTCATGGCGGAATTCGGAGATTCACTTATTCAACGCAAGTGCGGCGACGAAATGAATCGTTTGGTCTCAACGAAAGCTCGCCACGTGCTGGAATGCGGTTGGCCTTTTACCGCAGGAACTCAGGCGATTTACGACGAATTCGACAGCTTTCTGCGAGCGGACGGAAATCGCAGAAATCCTGGTACAACGGCCGACATGATTGCCGCAATTCTGTTCGCTTCACTACGTGAGGGAATTTGCACTTATGATGAGTCAGGAAATACGTTGATGTTTTCCGCCGACTGATAAAAACGGGCGTCTGTTGTTATTGAGTGGCGTACAACCGCGATAGAATTCTGATTGAGCCTTGTTTGTTCACATTCAGTCGAGTTCTCTGAGCGACAACGGGCCATTTTTATGTGGCAGTTTTCCCAGAGGGTAACGGCCATGCTCTTGTAAGGTTGCGGTTATGGCTGAAGTCTTTGAAGCTCGAGTTACTAAAGATTCGCTGGTCTTCAGTGCAGCTCATTTTATTACGTTTAACGGAAACATCTGTGAACGGCTTCACGGCCACAACTGGCGTTTGGATGTTTCGGTGGCCGGGCAGCTTGATGAAAACTATTACGTCTTCGACTTCATTGCGCTACGTGACGCCTGCATGAAGTTGGTTGCCGAACTTGATCACAAAGTGCTGCTGGCAGAATTGCATCACAGCATTGGCCTGGAAGAATCTGCAGATGGGCGAGAAGTGACAGCTCGATTTGAAAATCGTCGCTGGGTGTTTCCCGTTGAGGATTGCTGCATTTTGCCAATCGAAAACACAACGGCAGAATTGATTGCTCGCTGGATCGGACACCAACTTGTAGAAACTCTAAATTTGAAAGCCGCAACGTCGATTGATGAATTACGAGTCGGCGTGGAAGAAAACTTCGGCCAGTGGGCAACCGTTCGGATTGACGTTACTGAATAGTCAATTCAGTAACTTGATCATCGAAACAATTGCGGAACGCCGCTGGTTTAGCCTGGGAATCCGCCGATTTGGTGTTTGGATTTTCTGCAGCCAACGCAATTGGTTGTCCGCCCTGCGTTGAGGCGGGCGGCAATTTTTAGAGTGTTTTGAGTAAGTGTTGAACGCGAGACCGTTCGGGATTTGCTTCGACGTCCGCTTCTTTCAGGATCTCAGTGGCGTCCTGGACTCGTTCCTGTTGCAGTAGCGACAGGGCCTGGTTGATCAGCGTTGAGTACTTCCATTTTCCTTCTGGATACTGACGGCGATAGTTCAACAGTGTGATAATTGCCGTGCCGTATTCTTCTCGATCCATTTGGCAGAGTGCCGTCCAATACAGCGAATCGCCGGTCGAACTTTGATTCACTTCGCGGATCAACTCCGGAAACGGAATAGACATGATCGGTGGGTATCCATTTTGCTCTTGAATCGCCTGAGGCACTCGAATTCTTAAAGCGTCCTGCATACTTGCGATTCGCACTTGTTGCAGTTGTTGAATGACGCCAGTGTCTGTCATACCTTGAATTTGGCTGACACGTGCTTTCAGAAGACCGTTGGAAGGCTTGCCGAACAGTTCGTCGCTGGATTCCATCATGCGTTCAAAGCTTTGCATCAGGCGTTGCTGGACGTATGTCTGTCGCTCTGTGTCGGTTAGCTCTTCAGGAACGGTTGTCAGTTCTTCCGCGTTTTCCGGTGCAAAATCTTTGCGTTCGAAGGGAGCCTGAAAGGCCCGCATCATCTGTTTGACGTCCTTCTTTTGCTTCTGGTCGACTGAGTTTGATGCAATCACCTGCTGTTCAGGATACGGCCATAAAGCGATTTGTTCTGCCGTCCAAAGCCCATTGCCAGCTTCTTTGATGCGATCGACGAGAGGTGCAATTTTAGAAACACCGCCAGTTAGTTCTTCGAACAGAATGGCGGAATCTTCTGCCGCCAACTGTTCCTGCAGTACCAGCATGCGCGGGGCAAATGCAGATGTCTGCGCAATTAATTGAACGCCTGGCGATTTCCATCGATCGTGTTGGGCCAGATCGCTGACTGACAGAAAACTATTTTCAGTGGCATCTTCGGACTGCTCTTTTGTAATCGGTATCCCTGTCGCGGCATCAAAGACGATGCTGGTTGTTTCAAGGAATACGGCGACAAGCCAGTTGGCCGAATTCAATGAATCGCCCTCAACGGCTTCCTGCTGTGAACTAATGATTACGGCATCGATCTGCATTTGACGCAGTGCTTCGCCAAAGATCCACGCTCTGTCTTCCGGTGTGCCTCGACCGGTTAGCAGGATATCAAACAACGCCAGTGGAGGTCTGTTTTCCGTGGGGGAGATGAGGCTCACATGCCGAACGATCCATTCAAAGACCGCGACGATCCGATTGGAGTCTGCGTGAGTCTCACCTTCTTCCAAAGAAGCTCCTGAATGCTCCGAAATTGCTTCGGTTAGATTTCTAAGCACGATGCAGTCGCGGATGTAGGCCCCATCATTGGCCGTGTATCGTCCGGCAGTTGCTCGCGCGCTGTCGCCGACCATGGCCAGAGTGGCCTCGCTTAGTTCGATGGCTGCAACTTCATCCTTGGCACATGAAGATATCCAGGCGTTTAATCCATTGATCGACCGCTCCGGGTCTTCCTGCAATGCGACAGTTTCCGGATCAAGACGGCGAATGGCTGCAGCAAGTTTTTTGCGACAGCGTTCGGCTGCCGTTTCCGTTTGGGAGTCTGGTGTGCCTGCTGATTCTGTGGACTCAGTCGCTTCCCTGGAACCGCTGCAGCCTGCAGTTGCCAAACATAGGCTTAGAAAGAAAGCAAACGACGCTACACAAAGACGTTGAGATGCAGAGAACACAATCAATTATCCCGGTTCGACAGATATTGAAGGGGCGGAAACAACGATCGGGCACACGGTCCATCGAGTGCGAATCATAAGGCTATTACGGTTTCACGAAGTGTTGTCAGCTGCCTTACCAGTTGTTCAACACCTGCCAGTGAAACCATGTTCGGTCCATCACTTTTGGCGTTGTCCGGATCCGGATGAGTTTCGAAGAACACGGCATCACATCCGACGGCAACTGCAGCTCTGGCCAAAGGAGACACCATGTGCCGCTGTCCTCCGGTTGTTGCTCCGCCCGGGGTTTGTACGCTGTGAGTTGCGTCGTAAACCACCGGAACGCCAAACGACTTCATGATCGGAATACACCGGAAATCGTTAATCAATTGACCGTACCCGAATGTTGTGCCGCGTTCCGTCAGCATCACACTGCGCAGACCGCGAGCCTCACACTTTCGTACGGCGTGAATCGTGTCTTCGGGGGCAACAAACTGCGGTTTCTTCACATTCACACAGATATTTCTGGCGACGGCTGCATCTGCTGCGGCCACTATCAGGTCAGTCTGGCGGGCCAGGAATGCGGGAATTTGAAGAATTGAGCAGACTTCTGCACAGGGGGCAGCGTGCGAGGCTTCGTGAATATCCGTCGTTGTGGGAAGCCCTGTTGCCTGCTTTACCTTTTCCAGTAGTTTCATGCCTTCGTCCAGACCGGGCCCGCGATAGCTATCAACGCTGGTGCGGTTGGCTTTGTCAAAGCTGGATTTGAAGACAATTTGCAGGCCCAATCGATCCTTTAGTTCCGCCAGAAATTCGGCAACCTGCATCACCATGGATTCCGACTCCATGACGCACGGGCCAGCGATCAGCAGCAAAGGCTGCCCTGTTCCGACCTTGTAATCTCCGATTTCGACGATTCTGTCTTCCATCTGCATTCACTCCATCCGTGATTTTTTTACCGGTCAGCCGTTAAAAGCACCTGCACATCGCCAATTTTCGCACGCTATGGTACATCACTCGAAAACGCCAGTGAAGATGAGCATTTCAGTGATTCCGATTTGTATTCACTGGCTCAACATGTCTCTGTTCTCTGGTTTGAGTGTCTCCGTAAGCATAACCGAGGCCAGCCGAGTTCGACGAATCCCCCATTTTCCGTTGGCCGGAGGCCGGGAGACTTCGCCGCAAAATGTCCACTCAACCAGGCGGTGCTAAGCAGGCTACACTCGAACAGCTTCCGCTTCGCCCGCCAGGTCGCTTCTGTATTTGGACCGCACCGGTTCAATTTGTTCCGAGATGAAGGCGTCAACCTGCTCGGGCGCTCGCCCGATGTACTTGCGAGCATCCAGCGTGCCGGCAAGGTCGATGCCTTCAAATGCAGGATCCTTCTGAAGGCGGCTGATCAGGTCGTTTGGCAAAGCGTTCTGCTTCACTTCCGCAGCCGCCGCCTGGCTGTGAACTCGAATACTTTCGTGAAGGTCCTGACGATCGCCTCCGGCTCGAACGCCAGCCATCAGAATTTCTTCTGTCGCCATAAACGGAAGTTCTTCATTCAGGTGCTTTTCGATTGTCTTTGGGTAGACGACCATGCCATCTGTGATGTTACGATACAAAATCAGGCACGCATCGATTGCCAGAAAAGACTGCGGCACGGCAAGTCGTCGAATCGCACTGTCGTCCAGGGTACGTTCCATCCACTGAGTGGCCATGGTTGCGTCTGTGCCCGCTTGCAGGCTCATCGCAAAACGAGCCAGCGCACACATGCGTTCGCTTCGCATGGGGTTGCGTTTGTACGCCATTGCGGAAGATCCAATCTGATTCTTTTCGAATGGCTCTTCCAGTTCTTTTTTGTGCTGAAGAATGCGAACGTCACTGCCCGCTTTATGGCAGGACTGTCCGATTCCGTTAAGTGTTGCCATCACCTGCGAATCAAACTTGCGCGAATAAGTCTGGCCCGTGACTGCATGACGGGCGGTGAAGCCCATCTTTTGTGTGACCAACTGATCCAGCTTTTCAACCTGAGCGTGATTGCCTTCAAACAGGCTCAAAAATGTGGCCTGGGTGCCAGTCGTCCCCTTGACGCCTCGAAAGCGAATTGTGTCAATGCGGTGCTGCAGTTCTTCAAGGTCCAGCAGCAGGTCCCAACACCAAAGAGTGGCCCGTTTGCCAACGGTTGTTGGCTGAGCTGCCTGCAGGTGCGTAAAGCCAAGGCACGGAAGATCACGATATTGAACGGCGAATTTCGCCAATTGATCAATGACCTGCACAAGTCGTTTTCGCGTGACAAGCAGGCTTTCTTTGATCTGCAGTAGTTCCGAGTTGTCGGTGACATAACAACTGGTTGCACCCAGATGAATGATCGGCTTGGCAGCGGGACACTGCGTGGCCCAGGTTTCAACATGAGCCATTACGTCGTGGCGTCGTTCAAGTTCAAACTTCGCGGCCATTTCGAAGTCGATATCGTCAACCGTCGCCTTCATTTCAGCCAGTTGCTGATCGGTTATTGGAAGTCCCAGTTCCTGCTGAGATTCCGCCAGGGCAATCCACAGGCGACGCCAGGTTGAATGCTTCTTTTGAGCCGACCAGATGCACGCCATTTCTCGAGATGCGTAACGCGTAATCAGAGGGTTTTCATAAATATCGTGAGACAATGGACGTTCCTTTTGATTCATACCAACGAGGCACTGCCTCTAACCGACATAACTGCCGCCGGAAAAGGCGACGACACTGTATTACTGATTGACGCGATAAAGACTGACGACGGTGTTACTTGTCGCTGACGAATTTGTTTTCGTCAACGACGGTTGTGTTTGTACGTTTTGCTTTTGGAATCAGCCGTTTCGGATGGCGGACGATTTTGCAGCAACTCAATCACACGCGTTCAACGCGGATCGTCTGCGCAGCTTTCAGGCCTACAGTAAACTGCTGTCCGTCGATGTCTGCTCGCACAACACCCGCATCTTCGCTGTTTTCGATGATGTGACCAACCGCTCCCAGCTGAAATCCGGATTCTGAGAGATACCGCAGAAAATCCGGCTGCTGGTTGACAACTCGTACAAATCGAACGTCGCTGCCGATTTCGCAATCGCAAAGTGCCAAAGCGTCCGACAGGTCACTGCGCATCTGCCCGTCAGCAGCCGGGATGGGAGACCCGTGAGGATCGGCTTCCGGGTGTCCCAGAAAATCGTCGATGCGATCGATGAGAAATTCGCTGACAGCGTGTTCCAGTTCTTCCGCTTCTTCGTGGACCTGATCCCAGGTCAGGTTCAGCGTGTCGTGCAGAAAAAGCTCGATCAATCGGTGTCGTCTAAGCATGCGCATCGCCAGCTTTCGGCCAGCTTCGGTAAGTTCGACACCTTCGTAGCGGATGTAGCTGACGAGTCCTGATTCAGATAGCGTTTTCAGCATACTGGTGACGCTGCCCGGAGAAACTCCCAGTCGCGCGGCCAAAGCTCCGGGTGACACCAGAGGCTGCCCGGATTTTTGCTGTGCCTGCAACACAGCCTTCACGTAATTTTCGACGGTTAAGCTTGCCATATCGGAATTGTTTCCGAAGCACGGGTGTGTTGACTATTCCCACACGGAAAATTTTCGAACTCCGTCACGAATCGTGCTCGTGGTTGAACCCGCGATGGTGTGTTGTAACCGCCAAACGGTTTAATCACCAAACAGATCGCTGACGTCCAGCCTGGCTTGCGGCGCGACCATAGGAGCGATCTGTTCGCCTTTGCTGGCGACCGAACGATCTGTGTATTGCGTACCAACCGGCTGGCGAAACACATGAACGCAGGCCGAGCCAGCATCCACAATCCAGTACTCAACAATTCCAGCCTCAGCATACAATTCGGCCTTCTCGTGAAGATCGCTGTGCAGACTGCTGTAGAACACTTCAATCGCAAGTTTGACGTCCGACGCCGACGGGTGCGATTCGCGGTATCGAGCATTTCGCAACCACATGAGGTCGGGTTCGGGGCGACTGGCAAGTTCAGCAAGATTTAGTCCGGTTTGCGATGTCACCAGCAGCGACACTTTAGCAACTTCCAGTGCCGACCAATTAGTGAGGTACACAATCAGTCCGTCGTGAATCGGCCCTGCTGGGTTCATTTCTCGCAGTTCTCCCCGAATCAGCTCGATCTTTCGCTGTAGATGGTCGAACGCACCGCATTCAATCATCCGGTCGAATTCTTCCGTTGTCAGATGTAACGCTGTGCTCATGTGAGTTCCCCGCGATCAGCCAGTTTGTGGCTTCTCTATTCTAAATCGCTAATTACCGATGCGAAAGTTGTTTTTCGAATCCGCTGCTCGAATAGCAAACAGAACATTCGCGATAAACGGCCAGCGGCCTGATTCACTTCTTATGTTTATGTGAATCAGGCCATTTGGCCGTAGGCTTACGAAGCGTTCAGGCGGCTGGTCACCTCTTCGACCACCTTGTCGATTGAGATGCGTTCCTGCTTCAGTGAATCGCGATCACGAATGGTGACGGTGCCATCGGTCATCGTGTCTCCATCCACGGTGATGCAGTATGGTGTGCCGATTTCATCCTGACGACGATAGCGTCGGCCAATGGCTCCCTGTTGATCAAATTGGCAGCTTAGTCCGGCAGCTTTCAATGCGCCAAAGATCTCCGCCGCTTTCTCCGGCATGCCTTCCTTTTTGATCAATGGGAATACGGCCGCTTTTACAGGGGCCAGCCGAGGATGAAATTTCATCACGACACGTTCCTGCATTTCGCCTTTTTCATCGGGTTGCTTGTCTTCGTGATAGGCTTCGCAGATGAACGCCAAAGTCGCTCGATCCGCACCCGCAGAAGGTTCGATGACGTGAGGCAAAAATCGTTCTTTTGCCTGGTCGTCAAAGTATGTCAAGTCCTTACCGCTGCCTCGATGTTTTGGCTTGCCGTGTTCGTTCAATTCAACTTCCAGTTCGCCAGCCGCATTTTTGGTCAGCTTGCCTTCCATGTGCGATCGCAGGTCAAAGTCGCCTCTGTGAGCGATCCCTTCCAGTTCGCCGAATTCCCCTTCGTCCAGGAATGGAAAGGCGTATTCGATGTCGGCTGTTCCCACTGAATAATGGGCCAACTCTTCGGCGTGATGATCTCGCAAAATCAATCTGTCCTGGCTGACGCCAAGTCCCAGATACCACTGATAACGACGGTCTCGCCAATACGTGTACCAGCCAGTGGATTCGTCCGGTCGGCAGAAGAACTCGATTTCCATCTGTTCGAATTCACGAGATCGGAAGGTGAAGTTTCTGGGTGTGATTTCGTTGCGGAAGCTTTTGCCGACCTGGCAAATTCCGAACGGAAGTTTCACTCGACTGCTGTCGACCACGTTTTTGAAGTTGACGAAGATTCCCTGAGCCGTTTCAGGACGCAAAAACGCAGCATCGTCGTCTGTGCCCAGTGCTCCGATGATAGTTTTCATCATCAGATTGAATTCACGAGGGGCCGTCAGCGTTCCGGCTTTCTGTGCTCCAGGAGCAACCACGTTGACGAACTCAGCAACGTCGATTTGGTCCAGAGTCGTTGCTTCACCGTGCCACTGCAGCTTGTCTGCGTATTTCTTCTTTTGTCCAAATGCACGCAGGGCTTCGGAAGTCAGGTCATCGTGAAAATCTTCCGCCGTGGATGTTACCATCACTGTTGCCAGCTCAACGTCTGTTTCGTCCTGCTTGACCGTCTGGCCTTCAAACGAAACGGAACGCACTCGCATCTGATCCAGGCGATAGCGACTTTTGGTGGCTTTACAGTCGACCATCATGTCGTGAAACAAGTCGTAATGGCCGGAACATTTCCAGACCTGAGGATTCATAATCAGCGCGGTTTCCACGCCAACCATCTGATAGCTGGAAGGAGCACCCTGTGGAGCGATCAGTTCATTGTGAGCGGAAACCATGTCGTGGTACCAGCTGTCGCGCACATTGCGTTTCAGTTCTGTTCCCAGTGGACCGTAGTCCCAAAAGCCGTTCTGTCCGCCATAGATTTCGGAGTTTTGAAAAATGAAACCTCGGCGTTTGCACAACGCCACAATCTTGTCCATGGAACGACTCATAATGTCATCTGCCTTCATTAACAAAAGAAGATCCCTGCTGGGTGCAGCGATCTGTGGAAATCGGCCAGTTTGCCGATCGGGGAGATTGTAGGAACCCACAGTTTTGCCGCAATCTCAGAAGCGGAATACGGGCCATGACTCTCGGACACGACTAAGCTTTTGGGGTTCTTAAATGTGCCGATTACATAAAGCTACAGGTGAAAACAGCCGCCAAACTGAATAGTTGGCGGGCTGCGTCACCGGCCTGTTCATTTGTCGTCACCGCTGAATCAGCGAGTTTACGGTGTTTTTCTGAACCTCAGAGAACACCAAGGACGCAGAGAAAAAGAGAAATGGTTAATGAACCATTGCGATGCAACTCTGCGTTTTCTGTGCCCTTGGTGGGTTAGACTTCATTTATTGCAGCGAACATGTTCACGTAGTGTCAAGTTTTCTGAGCGACGTAGTCGAGGTTCCAAGCGGCAGCTCGAATGGCCTGAGGCACGGTCTCGCTGGAGTCTTACTTAAAACGATGCACGCACCTTGCGCCAAGGTTGGTCGTAGCGACAACGGAGCGTCTCAGCGATTTGAACGTCCTGCGTTTGTCTGCGTGCCACGGCACTGAGGCAAGGGCGAAGCTCTTGTTAGATCCCATGCACGACCGAACCTCGCTGCCAGTTCGAAACTCAAGCCTGAGATTCACGCGGCATCCGCGATTTGGGACTTGGCAACTGATTCGCAGGATGTTGCACCTTTGAGTTGTTGCAGGCGCAAATTTTCTTCCGCCTGCAGTATTGCCAGCCGTTTCTTTTTTTTGCGGCTGAACCCATTGGCAAAGTCGATGAGGCTTGGTACGAACCGTTTCATTTGAAACAATCCGTGGGCCATCGGAGTAATTACGACCTGTCGCTTGTTGCGCCGGATGGCGTTAATCGTCAGTGAAGCCACTCGTTCTGCAGATGCACATAACCAGTTGGGAGGCGTTGGCACTTTGCTGCCTTCACGGCCACTGGCTGCGGCTTCATACAGGTTTGTCTTGACTGGCCCCGGACAGATTGCGCTCACGCCGACTCCCTTGCGATTGTATTCGGCTCGCAGAGCTTCAGTGAATCCGATCAGCCCAAACTTGCTGGTGTGGTAGGCCGTAAATCTGCCACCGGCAACAATTCCGCTGATGCTGCACATGTTGGCAATATGGGCGTCCGGGCGAGTCAGCAATTGGGGCAGGAAATGGTTTGTGATTTGAATAGGAGCCAGCAGATTGATGTTCATCAGCCAGTTCCACTGTTGCTGAGTCATCGTGTCGGTCGGCCCGTAATAGGCGACGCCCGCATTGTTGATTAAAACGTCGATGACGTCGCAACGCTTGTCGAAGTCGGCAAGCGTTTTTGAGACCTGAGCGGCATTCGAAAGGTCGCAAGTATGAGTCAGTACTCGAACGCCTTGCGCGGCTGCTTCTTCGGCGACTGTGTTCAACCCCTTTTCATCGACGTCGACCAGGTAAAGATTGCATTTCAGTTGAGCCAGTTGAAGTGCAAGTTCACGACCGATGCCGGAGGCCGCACCTGTTAGAAAAACGCTTTTGTTTTCGAACGACTTCATCGAAATTCCCTTCTCGAATGGTCCGCAGACTGTCTGCTGGCAGCTGCGATTGTATCACATCGACGTCTTCGTCGGGAGTGGTGAATTGGCCTAAAATCGAGATCCTGATTGCTTGCAGATCTGCTCAACTAAGGCCGAAAAAGACTTTACGGCGGCCAATTGTGATTCAAGTTGATCCAGCGGCAGTGGAGAATTGTGGACGGCTTCCATTCTTTTGACCAACTGAGCGTAGTCTGCCGAATCCTGCGGCGGAATGGTCAGGTCTTTGGCGTTTCCGCGAGCCATTCTCAGACAGTCGATCAATTCACGCAGAAATACATACGCCGTCGTTGCCGAATCGCATTCCTGTTGTGACAGAAGTCCTTCTTTACGAGCGGCGGCGATTGCCTTCAGAGTGTTGGTTGTTTGCAGTGAGCTCAGCCGTTTTCCAAACGTCAGTTGTAATGCCTGAGCTGCGTATTCGCAGTCAACAAGTGCTCCATCGCTGAGTTTTGCATTGATGGTTCCTCCATGAACCAGCTGTCGAATTTGCTTTTCACGCATGCCTCTCATAGCGTCAAAGTCAAAGCCGGAATCCGTGTAGACGATGTCTTTGCATGCTTGATCAACCTCACGGCTGAACGCGGCATCTCCACTGACGCATCTTAGCTTAACCAGCGACTGGCGTTCATACGGCCAGGCGTCGCCATCCGGTGCGAAGTAGCTTTTCAGTGAATTCAGAGAAACAGCGGGTGACCCCGCCTGCCCGTATGGTCTCATTCGCAGATCAATTGCGAAGATGCCCTTATGACGGCATTTAATGATGTCGGTAACTCGAGCGATCATGCGTTCAAAGAAATGGCTGGCAGTCATGGCCGAGTTTGAATCCGTCCGGCATTCTTCCTGAAAGACCAGAAACATTTCAATGTCTGATGCGAATCCCATTTCGACTCCGCCAAACTTTCCTAAAGCGACGATGGTGAATGGGCAAGTGGTACCGTCTGCAAGTTTGGGTACTCCGTGTGCGTCCCGCAGTTCAGCAAAGGCGATTTGGCAGGCCGCATCCACAATGACTTCTGCCAATTCTGTGATCTCGTCAGAAAACGTGCCGAACGGTCCGCAGTGGCCTAACACGTGTCGAAGGTCTGTTCTGAACAGTTGCAGATCTTTAAATGTATTCAACGCCTTCACTTGTTTTGCCGGTGTCTTTGCGGCTTTCAGAATTTCCGAAAGTTCGCTGTGAAATTCGCTGCGTGTGATGCGGTTTTGCAGCTGTTCGGGGTCGGTTAGTAGCGGCAAGAGTTTTTCCGAACGAACCTGCAAAAAATCTTCCCACAGGTGACGGCTGATTCCCAGCACCTGCGCGACGGCTCTAAGAACTTCGGGCTGTTTCAGATTGGCGACGTTGGATTCCCACTGTGACTTTCGCAGTAGTGTATGTAACAGATCTCGGAAACGCAGTAACGCCTGGTGAGGATCGTTGTTGGATGGCAGCCAGTTGGTGAATTGTTTAATCAGTACTACGGCTGTACGCAATTCTTCGATGCGTTCTTTGCTGCTGACAACGCCGCCATCAGATTCGGCCACGTGCAGGATGTCCTGAATGCGACCATTGGTTTGCCCCAGTTGTGCTCGCAGAATTCTGAAGCCGCAAATGGAAAGAGCGTTGGCCAGTTCGAAGAAGAATCCAAAACTGTCGTCGGCAGAAATCCGCAGCACGGTTGCTCCATCGTCTTCGCGCTGAGTTACCTCAATGGATAGATCCGCCAATGGGCTGGGGGCAGCTTTCAGATTTGCAACGCGGCGACAAAACATATCCAACACCGTGGCTCGAACATCCGACGACTTGTCGGTTTGTTGCATGTTTAACAGACGCTCCAGTTCCGACTGAATAACGGCAGCTGTTGTTCTTGCACTGGTGGATTCGTTGCTGGACGTATCTTCGCACAGAAAAATTCCCAGAAAGCGATCAGGCGCAATTTCGCCTCCGAAGCGATTGGGACCTGCACCGTTGTTGCAATCGCCTTCTCTGATGTCCAGAAAATTGGCAAAAAAGACGCCGCAAATCATAGACGTCAGCCCAGGGGTTTCCGGGACTGCGATTGTCAGCAACTGCAGCCTGCTGTTGCTTCCCAGACTCTGCCCGTGAACACAGCATCTGGCACCTCGCTGCAGTTCACTGAACATTGAGTTCCGTAGTGCTTCGTGTTCTGCAAAGTGATCGCGGAAGTAAGTTGCAAGTTCCGAATGCTCAATCGTTGCCACTTCCAGCTGCGATTGCGATTGGGGGTTCGTTTCGGGAAGTTCAACGTTTGAATCTCCCCGAAACTGAGCGTCAAAGATTTTGCGGACGGCTCTACGATGTGCGTCAAAACGATTCAGCAGATCAGCTTCGCTGGGGTAGTCCATTCTTCTGGCCAGCCATTCTCGCTGTTCTGAGTTGTCCGGTAGTTCGTGTGTTTGTTGGTTGTGCAGCAGCTGCAAAGCGTGCTCAATCGTTCGCAGAAAAATATAGCCTTCGCGAAGTTGCCGATAGATGGATACGTCGATGAGTCCGAAGTCTGCAAGGCGCACAAGAGCATCCAGTGTGTTGGCACTGGCAACTCGCGGTTCTTCGCTTCCGTGAATCAGCTGCAATGCCTGAACCAGAAATTCGATGTCGCGAATTGACCCGGATCCCAGTTTCACTTCGGAAGCCAGTTTGCCACGTCGTCGCAGGCGATCTTCGATCTGTCCTTTCATGTTGACAACATTGGCGATGACGTCTTCTTTGCGAACAGCGAACAATAAGGGGGGAAGCCGCTGCAGTAGATCGTTTCCGGTTGGCATGTCGCCCGCGACGATTCGAGCCTTCAGCAGGGCCTGTTTTTCCCAAAGTTTCGCGTCGGTTTTTAGATAGTGTTCGTAGCTGTCGGGAGTCGTTGCCAAAGGTCCCGCATCGCCCCATGGTCGCAGTCTCATATCAACGCGATACAGGAAACCGGTGGCCATGTTTTCGCTAAGTCCATCAATCAGGCCGCGGGCGACCTGCTTTAGCTTTGGCGCGTCACTGTTTTTTGCAACAAGAATCAGGTCGATGTCGGAACTGTAGTTAAGTTCTTCGCCTCCGTGTTTGCCCAGAGCAAGCACGGCAAATGGGGCTTCAGTAATTCCGGAATCTTCGCATGCAATTCGCAGGCAGAGTTGAACCATGGCATCCGCCAGAAGAGAAATCTGCAATGTCACAAATTTCAAGTCCAGAAGTCCGAATGCGTCGCACATGCCAATGCGAAGGATTTCACGACGTTGAAAACAGCGCAAAGTCGACAGTTTTGTTTCTGAAGTTGTGAGATCCTGAATGGCGGTCGTTGCTTCATTAACGAAGTCCTCACGAGACTTCATTTCTGCGGTGCGGCGTTCGAAGGTTAGTTCTCGTAGTACGTCTGGTTGATTGAGTAGTGCCTGAGTTAAAAACGGACTGCCGCAGGAAATTCGAGCCAGCACTTCCAGCGATCGGGGGGCTTCTTCGAACAAAGCAAACGCCGATGTGGCACTGGAGCACTTTGCAACAAAACGGTCAACGGCGTCCAGCACAACGCTGGGACTGGGGGCTTCCAGCAGGATGCGTTTTAAAGTTTGAAACCAGGCAGGTGTCGATTGCGGGCGAGGTTGCTTTTGGTCGGCGTCGTACTGCACAGACGCTTCACGCAAACGCATCAGGTTTTGGATGGCCGATTCTGTATCTGAAAATCCAGCGTCCGACAGCGAACGGCAGTTCTGGTCAAATTCAGCCGGCACAAGTTTGTGGAATGGTGGAAACATCATAGAAACCGCACGGTTTGCTCAGGGATTTCGGTTTTCGGCATTAGGTTTGGACTGAGCTTGCGAACAGAAGCCCCGACGTGGCATTTTTGCCTTCTACCAGTTCCGACCCCTTGCCAACTTAACAATCGACCGTGAATGCTCCCGAAACCGCTTACGTTTGGCGGATTTTGGAGTGGTTGTAAGGAAACTCAGGGAACACCGACTGTCGAGATCCGGAATTCGACGAATTGTGAAACCGATGAGGGCGTCGGCGAGATTCTACTGGTTTAATGCGTCAGAATCAGAGCGCGAACGAGTTTCCAAAGTGCGGGACTTTTTGTTTCTGCGAATTTTGGGCGTAATAAGTCATTAAATTTCACATTGTTCGCCGGAGAACCGCTCGGCAAACAGGATCGATGGGACGTGAAGGTTGCCTGATTCTGGCAATCCGGGATTCTGAAGTGACTTTGGTTTCTCGCTGGCAGGCTGCTGTTAAACTTTTCGCCTGTCATCATTGATCCGTTCCTGTTTGTTTAATTGCATTCAGCCTTTTTTATCACACCAAAACCTGACGAAGACCCATGACGGAACCAAGCAGAGATACTCTGGAAACTTTTGACAATCCGTTTCCAGAACGCAATTACATCATTGAAACCGTTCAGCCGGAATTCACTTCGGTCTGTCCCAAAACCGGTCACCCTGACTTCGGAACTCTGAAGATCGATTATGTGCCGGACAAAGTTTGCTACGAACTGAAGTCTCTAAAACTGTATCTTCAGGAATACCGCAATCATGGAGCGTTCTACGAACGTGTGACCAACACGATTCTGGATGACCTTGTCGCAGTTACGCAGCCACGCTGGATGAAAATCGCAGCCGTGTTTACTCCACGAGGCGGCATTCAAACGACAGTCATCGTTGAACATGGCAAGAATCCAATTTCGTAAAACGGACGGCATGTGGTTTTGCCTGGTCGGGCCAAACGTCCATTCGACGCGGCTCCGGCAGGCTGGCAGACGTTGACCGCATGCTTGTTCTATGTAAAAGTCTACGGACGCCAGGCGAATTTATCGCGCTGGCGTTTTCGTTCGTTTGTCTACAGATAAAGCAGGAATCATACAGATGGCCAAAGCATGGGGCGGCCGCTTTCAACAGGACACTGATCCCAGAGTTGAAGCCTTCACTGAATCGATCAGCTTTGATAGCCGTCTGTTTGAAGTCGATGTGCGAGGCTCCAAAGCGCACGCCACGATGTTGGCGGCGGTTGGCTTGATTTCAAGTGACGAGCGAGATCAGATTTGTCACACGCTGGATGAGATTAAAGACGAGATTGCGGCTGGCAACTTCCCGTTCAAGGCGGAACTGGAAGATATTCACATGCACATCGAAAGCGCGCTGATTCAGCGAGTTGGCGATGTGGGACGAAAGCTGCACACTGGTCGAAGTCGCAATGATCAGGTTTCCACAGATCTGAAATTGTACGTTCGTGACGCGATTGATGAACTTGATGAACTACTGTTGAATTGTCAGTTAGCCTTTCTTGAACGCTGTGACAAAGACGCAGGAGTCGTGTTGCCAGGGTATACGCATCTTCAGCGAGCTCAACCAGTACAGGCTGCTCACTACTGGTTGGCCTATTGTGAAAAATTTCATCGCGACCGCGATCGTTTGTCGGACTGTCGTCGTCGCGTCAACGTTTCGCCACTGGGAGCGGCCGCTTTGGCGGGCAGTTCTTTGCCGATCGATCGCCAGATGACCGCCGACTTGCTGGGGTTTGATTCTGTGGCCGGCAATAGTCTGGACATAAGCAGCGACCGCGACTACCTGGCGGAATTCGTGTTTGCGATGTCATTGATTTCAGCACACCTTTGCACCTGGTGTGAAGAATGGATCATCTGGTTCACAACGGAATTTGGTTTTATCAAACTGCCGGACGCTTACACGACTGGCTCTTCAATCATGCCGCAAAAGCGGAATCCTGACGTGCTGGAATTGATTCGCGGCAAAAGCGCTCGAGTAATGGCTTCTGTTCCGCAGTTGTTGATTCTGATGAAGAGTCTGCCAATGGCGTACAACCGCGATTTGCAGGAAGACAAGCTGGCGATGTTTACGGCATTTGACACGGTTAAAGCGTGTCTTGAGCTTACGCCCGCGATCGTCGCTGGAGCAGAGTTGCAGCGAGATCAGATCGCTTCAAGAATAGAAGACGGTTTTCTGGATGCGACCGCGTTGATGGAATACCTCATCAAGAAAGGCGTCCCCATGAGAACCGGACACGGAACCGTCGGCGCACTGGTGGCGAAATGCGAAAACGAAAAACGTCGCTTGAAGGATCTGTCACTGGAAGAACTTCAAGCTGCATGTGATCTGATTTCCGACGATGTGTACTCAGTGCTGGGCACCGAAAACGCGATGAAGGCATTGCAGAGTTTCGGTTCTGGCGGTGAGAAACCGGTTGCTGATCGAGTGGCTCACTGGAAAGTCGTATTGGCGGAATAGTTCTTACAGCAGTTGTTTCTGACTGTCGCAGAAAACAAGCCCTCGACCGTGGTCTCACTATCGAGGGCTTGTTTGAGTGTTGTGTTATAGTCTTAATTAAAATGATGCGTGCATGTTGGCCGGAGCGGCTCGGCGATTCGAGTGTTCCACGTGTTTCTGCGTGCCACGCCACTGGGTCAAGGGCGAAGCCCTTGTCAGGCTTTAATGCACTATTGGTTCGCCGCAATCATTCCGCCAACAGCTGCCAGGCCGCATAGTACGGCGAATGCAATCTTCCAGGGACTGTAAGGACGTTCGCCCTGCACTTCGCCACTGGCTGCGTTGATGAATACCTGATAGGTCTTGTTGCCGTATTGGTAGGCCAGCAGCCACACCGGCAGTAGCAGGTGTTTGTAGGTTGCGGCTTCGTATCGGCTATCCACCGACGAAATTCGCTGAGTGTCTCCGCCAATTCGTTGCCGTGTTTCTGCCTGAATAGCTTCGTCGATTCGCTGTTTGGCTTCTGTAAAACACGTGTCCAATTCTATGTCGTATGTTCTAGCCATCATTCCGGCCAGCATCTGCTGATTGAATGGCACAACCTTCAACAACGGCCATGGCTCCAGCGCCAGCATGAATGGGCGGTTCAGCCCCGTATTGGCAAGAACCAATACATCGTCAAAGAAACGCTGAAACCTGCCGCTGGCCGGGTACCATCGAGTTCTTCGCTGGCGCGTGCGGTTTTTTCCGGTGCCCACCGTGACGTAATAGTATTCGCCTCGTTGTCCGGTGTATGCGGTAAACGTCATCGAATCAAACGTGAAGTAAGACAGGTAGACTCCGTTGAAGTTTCCTTCGGCTCCCTGCTTGCGAAATTTGTTAGGAGCAAACCAGCGCGAATTGACCCATTGGGCAAGATTATTTTTCGCGTGGTCTTTCTCAATTTGAAACGGAAGTACTCCATCGACGGGAATGCGATGTTCTGCACACTTATGCGCCTTTTCCAACTGAACTGGTGAGCCGCAGTAGGGGCAGTGAGTGCTGGTCAGCGTGCCAATGAATTCAACGTTGCCCCCACATGAATCGCATCGCAGTTCGTTTCGAGTTGTGCTGTCGCCAGCGTGTTCTGCATCGCCGCTGTCAAGTTTTTTTTGTGCTGCTTCCTGTCGCCAGGTTCGCAGTCTCTCCAGCATGCTGGAGAAATCCTGCTCAGTGACTTCTGCATCGCTATCGAACTCAATATCTTTGACGTGACCGCAAAACTGGCAGGCCAACACCTGATCACCAATATGAAATTCCAGATCGGCTCCGCAGGATTCACATGGGAAAATACGTCCCTGCCCGGTATCAAAGGTCTGTCCAACTCCACCGGTCGTGGCGTCTTTAAGCCTCAGGTCCAATGGTCCGTCCGGATCTCCAGGCGCGCCTTGTGGTAGCAGAGGCGGGGAGTAATCGTCTTCGAATTCAGAGTCTGTTTCGTTCATGGACCTGCTATTGCGGGTTGATTCCGCGTCTACGAACTTGAAACGTCGTGCCGTCAGATGCTAAGGCAACACGATCGAAAAATGTACCTATATTTGGCGTGATCTGACCTGCAGCGCAAACCGATCAGCTGCAGGACGCCATGCCCGTTTAAAGCGTTATGTTGAAGCTTTCAATCGCCGCTCATTCATTGACAGCCGCGAATTGTGGCTGCAAATATCAACCGTTCTAAGCTGATGAGTGGGGAAAGCGGTTGGAGTGACCAACCGCTTGTGGAATTCCCGGACTGCGTTTTGAAAGCTTTGTTGTGCTGAAGTTACGGAGCTGGTGGTGGTGGCGGTGGAGTACTTCCAAACGCAGGTTGAAGCTGCGGAACCTGACCAGCTGCCAGCCATCCGGCCATTCCGTTTGTCCAGACCATCGTGTCGGGCTTTACTTCGCCGGATGCAATGCCTGTCGCAATTTGTTGCGGGTTGAATGGCCCCTGAGTTTGCCCGTTAACGGCAACATGCCACATTGTCATTTGAGGCGGTGGCGGTGGTGGAGCCATTCCGGCGTTTCCCATTCCTGGAGTGCCACCCATCATGCCCGGTTGCATCATGCGTCCGGCCATGGCGAATCCCATGCCCATGCCCATGCCTTCAGCCGCACCTCCACCATTGGGGTTTTCGGCGGCGGCGGTCATGGCCTGTCCCATCTGGTACTGCTGGAACTTATTCATGTCTCCGATCACCCCGATGCTTGTCCGAGTGTCCAGAGCTTTTTCGACTGTTTCCGGTAGAGAAATGTTGACGATAAACAGTTGAGGAATTTCCAGACCGTATTCGTCATCAATACGTTCCTGCACTTCCTTTCGTAGTGTTTCGCCGAACTCTCGATACTTGCTGGCAAGGTCAAGTGCCGCCACATTTGAAGTGGCAATGACTTCTGCGAATGTGCTGATGATGATTGATCGCAGCAATTCCGTCACTTCGTCAGCATCGACAACCTTGTCTGTTCCGACAAGTTCTTCCAGCAATGCTTTCGGTTGCACGGCTTTTAGTGCATACGTGCCAAACGCGCGAATTCGAATCGGGCCAAACTCCGGGTCGCGAAGCATGATTGGATTCGGAGTTCCCCATTTCAGGTCTGTGATTTGTTTTGTGCTGACAAAATAAACTTCAGCTCGGAATGGGCTGTTGAAGCCGTATTTCCAGCCTGCGATGGTGCTGAGAATCGGAAGGTTGTCTGTTTTAAGTTCGTAATGGCCTGGTTCGAATACGTCAGCGATCTGGCCGCGATGGACGAAAACTGCAGTCTGTCCCGGACGAACGATTAACTGAGCTCCGTTCTTGATTTCGTTCTGGTAGCGAGGAAATCGCCAGACCAGAGCATGTCGCGAATCGTCGACCCATTCGATAATGTCGACTAACTCATTCCGCAGTTTTTCGAACAAACCCATTATCAGATACTCCGGCGTCTCAAGGAAAATCAAAATCACACGAGGCCATGCCCCATCTCATTTAACTCAGCCGCTGACGTAGACGACTTAAGCGTTCATGAAAATTCGCCTAAACGTCAGCAAGTTTACTTCATTCAAAAAGATCAACCAGTCAGATTGCCCTGTTCTGTTGTGGGTATCTGATGGCGACCTGTTGATGATGAATCGACTGCCAGGTTGAGGGAGTGCTGGATTTTTTCAAACTAATAGCGAAAACCAACAGCAAACAAGGCAATTCAGCCGCCTTTTGGGGGCGTTGAACACCCTTGACGATGGTTTTCGCTTGATCGTAAAGTGAACGAAATCAATTCGCGTCCGGATCAGGAAAGTTGTCGAGCGAAGCGGAAGTTCGTCTTTTTTTTGTGACTCTGGATTTGATCGCGGGATGCTGATCGTTTTGGCTGAATCCAGTTCACTGCTAATTCTCTGTTGCCCAGCTCGGATCCGGCGCGTGGAAGGTGCGCAATTCGCCGTTCATGTCGTGCAATGAAATTGTTGATGCGTGCAGACACATGACAGGTTCGTCAATGGTAAGCGAGCGGTTGCTTCCCGTTTCGCCGTTGGGCAGATAGGCCGGATCGCCGACAATTGGCAGGCCAAGATGCCACAGATGTAGCCTGATCTGATTTGTTCTGCCTGTGAGTGGCGTAACTTTTAGTAGCGTCGAACCATCTGCCAAAGTTCGGACAACTTCAAACTTTGTATGCGATTCCAGCCCGTTTTCATCGTCGACCAAACGAAGTCCGTTTTCTGCTGGAGTTGCGGAAATGGGGGCCGTGCATTCAAAACTCGATTGTGCAGGAGTCGCAGCAACTCGGGCAAGGTAGGTTTTGCTGACGGTTCGCTTTTCGAACTGAGGCTGGATAATTCTGGCCACTTTTCGTTTGCGGCACATGACCAGCACACCGGACGTATTGGCGTCCAGTCGATGCACAAGCAGCGGGGCTTCTGGTCGATAGGTTTCGTTAATTATGTACTGCAATGTGTTGCGGTTAAATCGTCCTGATGCATGCAGCGGCAGCGGTGCAGGCTTGTTGACGACGATGAATTGATCGTCATCAAAAATCACTTCGATGCTGCCGTTCACATCTGGCTCGACGGTTCCGGGCAGAAGGTTTTCAAACCGTTCGCCCCCCCGAACGACTCGTTCCGGCGATAAAGGCACAGCTTCAACGGGCGATGTCATTCGACGTTTGCGACGACCATATCGTTGGCCGGGCACAATCTCGCAATCCTGAATCTTTCTTTGCCATTCTTCCTGAGGCACCTGAGGGTGCCACCCAGACAGAAAAGAAAGCAGCGAAAGTCCGTCGAACTTTTGCGGCACATTTAACGGTCGCTTATTGAAATACGGAATGCTGCCCGGCAGTGGACTGACCAGTGACTGTATCTGCGCATTGCGAAGTTTCAGTCGATCCTGCATCTGCTGATCTGGTTCGCGATAACAACGTGGGCATGAAATTCCGGGGACGTATTTTTCGGACGATTGACTTTCCGGCGAAACAACTTCCTGGCAGATAAAACACTGAGTGTGTTCTGTTTCGTTCAGCTTGGGGTCCACCGCAACACGTTGGTCAAAGACAAAGCAGTCTCCTGTATAGTGATCGCCGCCGCAGTCTTCGAAGTACTTCAAAATTCCACCTTCAAGCTGATACACCTGTTTGAAGCCGGCTTGCTCCATGTACGGTCCCGCCTTTTCGCAGCGGATGCCTCCTGTGCAAAACATGACAAGCGGCTCGTCCTTCATTGATTCCGGAAGCTTTGCGACTGCCTCAGGGAAATCTCGGAAATTGTCGATGCCGGCAGGGATTGCGTTGGTAAAAGTGCCCACTTCAACTTCGTAATCGTTGCGAGTATCCAGCAGGTGAACTTTGCGGCCTTCGTCCAACCACTTTTTCAGTTCAGTGGCTGGTAGCTTCGGTGATGTGCGGTGTATTGGGTCAACACTGTCGATTCCGAATGCAATGATTTCCGATTTGATCTTGATCAACATGCGGTTAAACGGCTGATGGTCGCTGACGCTTTCCTTGGTTTCCAGATCGGTAAAGGCAGCGTCAAGATGGATCTCCTGCAGAAAGGCGTCGATAGCTTCGCGCGGCCCTGCCAGAAACAAATTGATGCCTTCCGGGCTAAGCAAAATTGTGCCTTTTAGTTGCAGGCGATCGACAAGGCTTCGCAGCTTTTCTCTGCGTTCCTGCAGATCGTCAAGCGAGACGAACTTGTAACCGGCAATGTTGATGAACTGGCAGCTGTTGGCTTCGGGGCAAATCGTAGACATCTGAACTTAGCAACAAATCTAAAGTAATGAATCGCACGACAATAACCGAATATTGTCACATCTTCGGCAAGAAGTCACCCGCGAAATTCCCAGGGCCATTGCGGGCCACTTTACTCGCTACCTGCAAAACAAAGCTGAGTTTTAGCTGAAATGAAGCGTCAATCAGAGTTTTCTGCTGACAGTTCATCACTGTTTATTGTTGAGGATACCGGCGTTGTCCAACGGAGCAAGAGTGGAAGCAGCACCAGATCGCCAAATACTCCACCCACCATAGACAGGCTCAGCAACGCACCAAAGTAAACCAAGGGGACAAACCGGGAAGCCGTCAGTACAAGTAGTCCGGCAACGAGAGCCAGGTGGGCAAAGACAAGTGCTCTTCCCGCACTGGCGTGGGCGATGTGCAGCGAATTTTGCACCGAATTTTGCCTTCTGGCACGCTCAAACGCAGTAATGTAGTGGATTGTGGAGTCAACCGTCAGTCCCATAGAGACGCTGGTAATCATGGCGGTGCCTATGTTTACTCGACTTCCCGTCCATCCAAGAATGCCCATGACAATGGCGACCGGAAAAATATTCGGCAATAAAGAAACGAAACCTATTCTCAGGCTACGGAATGCGATCGTCATGCACACGAGAATCCCGATGGTGGCGACGACAAAGCTAAGCAGTTGATCCTGCAGCAGGCTCTGAATCAGATCGGCCAGCAGGACAAACATTCCGGAAGCTTCTGGTGGAGTCGTCTGGCGAAATTCCGTCGATGCAAAAAAATCGTGGACGCAGCTGCGGATGCGAATGATCTGCGTGAGCTTCTGTTCGCTTGGCTGCTGTTCTGCGGACCGCAACACGATTCTCATTCGACGAGCATCCTTGTTATAGAAATTACTAACAAGGGTGGGTTGCTTGCTCGCGATTTTTCTGAGTGTTTTGGTTGGTACGAAAATTCTGGGAGGCAGGTCGGTGAAGTCCGTCAACGACAGAATTGAAATTGTTTCATCGTCTTCGGACAAACTTCGAAGCTTCTCCGTCAGCCTCTGGATATCCGAAAGGAAATCGTCCGTGAGTTCTTCTGGAGTGTCGAACGCGATCTCCCAACTGCCTGCCCCGCCCAGTCGCGATTCCACGAACTTAAGAGACTGAACGATGGTGGACGAGTCTTTGAAGTTCTTGCTGAAGTCGGTTTCGACGTTCAGCATCAGGACTCCCGGAATCGCAAATGCGAACATCAAGAAACAAATCACGCCCGTCAGCACTGGTCGTTTTTCTACAGCTCGAGCACTAATGTGAAGCGCTTTGTCCAGCCAGTGTTCCATGGGCACGCTGGCCGGCGGCGACAGACGTGAACCAGACCCCAGCGTTGCCGGAAACACGACAATGCACGCAAGCAGCACCACTCCCGTTCCAAGGCACATCATAATGGAAAAGCTTCGTACCGGCGTAATCTGGCTGACAAGCAGCGACGTAAAGCCGACAGCCGTTGTAACGCACGTCCAGAATATTGGCATCGTCATTTCAGACAACGTGCGTTTGGTTGCGTCAAGCACCTTCTGTTTCCGTTGATGATCGGTTTCCAACGGAAGCACGCCCTGTTCATTTCGGATGTCTCGATAGTGAACAATGACGTGCATACATGTTGCGATGCCAATGACGGTTACAAGCGAATTCAGCATGGAACTAACCATACTAAGCTCGGCGCCAATCACAGAAAGTGTCGCTCGAGTGACAACGACAGATCCGAGAACCAGTCCGACAGGAGCCAGAACCCAGCGAAATCCCTGAAACATCATCAACAGCACAAGCGACAAAATGCTGAGTGAAACCAGAAACAGAATCTGCCCGTCTTCCTCAACCATCTGAAACATATCAAAAACCTGCACCGGTTCGCCCGCGACGGCTACTTCGCCGTCCATCGATGCAGCGATTTTGCGAATTTTCTCCAGCGTTGCGGCTCGCGATTCGGTCGACTCATTCTGGGGCCTTAGTTCCAGCAGAATTCCCGTAGTTCGTCCATCGCGGCCAACCATAGTTCCTTCAAAAAGTCGCAACATCGCTCTGCGTGACGGCTTGAAGCGAGGTGCAGCGTCAAGCAGGTCTGCGAGATGCTGCGTTTTTTCACCGTTAACCCCGGGGATCTCATTCAACCGGGCAGACACATCTCGGATCTTTTGGGCGACGGGATCGTCAACCGCCAGCAAGACATCAATTTCCAGCACTGCGGCTAAGGACTGTGGCACCTGCTGGTCGGGCATCGCAAACAGCTGGTCTTCCGTCCAGGCGACAATGACGAATTCGCTGCCTCCAAATTCACTGCGATTCCTCTGCAGCAACAGCAGGTCCGGGTTGTCGGACGCAAAGAACGCCTCAATTCTTTGGTCGAACTTCAGCCGTTCAGAGACCGGAATCGCGGCCAGGACGATGGCCGCAGCTCCGAACAGCAATAGATTTCTAAGCGAAACAAGCGTCTTCATGGTTGCAAGAAGGACTGCCGAAAGGAAACGACCGTTCGAGACAAGGCGACTGCCGAAACGGTGTCGGCTGATGTGTGAGATATCGAAATGCCGCTCAAACGGCTACCCCCGACGCACGATTCCCGACAATCAGTCTCAAAAAACGCTTGATCGGTAATTTCCAGCGGGCGGACTGTGCAAGTTAAATCACCAAACAGCTCACAAACACAATTTGCGACTCATACCGAATGCCCGGCCTGTAGCAGTTGACGTCCTCACAAATCTTACAGCTGGCATAATCAGATGCCGAATCACCGCGAAAATGTTGTCGGAACACAACATTCCTGCATGTTTCAACCGTCAAGGCTTCCAGATATGACCTAGCTTTACTCTGAAGGAACTCTGCGCGGATCGTCTTCCTCTCCGCTGCTGCAATTCAAAAATAGAAATTCGGAGTTAGTCATGGTAGCCCTGCCAAAATCACGCTCAAACACCAACGACTTTGAAGCACTGAAAGAACACATTCACGGCAAGCTAGTTGAAAAACTTGACCTGACGCGGATTTCAGAGCTTGAAGGTGATTCTCTTCGACGTGAAATTCGCGTCGTTGTTGAACATTTATGCGATACCGAAAATCCTCTTCTTAACCGTTCAGAACGTGAGCGGCTTGTAGAAGAAGTCCTGGACGAAGCCTTTGGCTTTGGTCCGCTGGAACTTCTTCTTAAAGAGGAAGGCGTTGCGGATATTATGATCAACGGTCCGAAGAATGTGTTTCTTGAAAAGAACGGCCGAATTATCAAGTCCGATGTGACATTCCGTGACAACGACCACCTGCTGCAGATTCTTGACCGTATCGTATCCAAGGTTGGTCGACGCGTGGACGAAACTTCACCGATGGTCGACGCTCGACTTCCGGATGGTTCTCGGCTGAACGCAATTATCCCGCCATTGGCACTGGATGGCCCTTCTTTGACAATTCGTCGATTCGGTTCGAATCCTTTGACGCTGGAAGACCTGCTGAAATTCGGTGCGTTCACACCTGAAATGGTCATGTTTATGGAAGGAGCCATGAAGGCTCGCCTGAACGTCATCATCAGCGGCGGTACTGGTTCTGGTAAGACGACGCTTTTGAATACGCTGTCGAGCTTTATCTCCAACGAAAACCGCATCGTCACAATTGAAGATGCGGCGGAAATTCAGCTGCAGCAGGAACACGTGCTTCGCCTGGAAACGCGACCAGCAAATATCGAAGGCAAGGGGATGGTGACTGCCACGGACCTTGTGAAGAACGCACTGCGTATGCGTCCTGACAGAATTATTATCGGCGAGTGTCGTGGTGGAGAAGCGCTGGACATGTTGCAGGCCATGAATACCGGCCACGATGGATCTTTAACAACGGTCCACGCGAACACTCCACGCGACGCGATTTCTCGTATTGAAACGCTTGTGAATATGAGCGGCATTGACTTGGCAATGTCCGCGTTGCGTAAGCAGATTGCGTCTGCTGTGCACTTGATCATTCAAGCCAGCCGACTGCAGGGTGGCCCTCGTAAGGTGACTTATATTACTGAGATTGTCGGCATGGAAGGCGACACCATTGTTATGCAGGATATCTTCAAGTTTGTTCAGGAAGGTATCGACGGAAATGGTAAGGCGACCGGTCACTTTATCTCAACCGGCGTACGGCCGAAGTGTATCGAACATCTGGAATCTTCGGGTGTGAAACTGCCACCAAGCATCTTTGCTGAGCGTCAGTTGCGATCTATGTAGTTTTAGTATGACTCGGAACAGCGTTTGTCATACGTTGCTCCGAGGTTTCTGTCAGGTTTTTTCGTAAGCTAAATTTGTGATGTTGCCTGTTGTGGCTTCCGCCCAGTTGGCATGTCGGAATTCGTTTTCCGGAAAGTTGAATCAATGGACCCGGTTCTCACAATCATGATTGCGGCCTTCGTCGGTGTGCTGGCACTGGTGATTGGCGTTGGCAATATCATTCAAAGCAAACGATCGTCACAGGCGGAGTCTCGTCTTGCAGCGTTTACGGGCGGTAGTACGTCCGTTGGCTCGCAGATTGCCGACGAGATTGTACGTGATGGTCTGTCGTCGGCTTCCGGGCTTGTTGGCAAAATCATTGGCCGGTTTAAGAATCTGCCGATGTTTTTCCAACAGGCAGAATCGCCATTGAAGCCCGAACAGTTTCTGTTGCTGTGTGCAGGGGCTGGTGCGTTGGGAGCACTGGTGACGGTGATTATACGTTCGCCTCCAGCGTTGATTCCTGTTGGAGCAGCATGCGGAGTCGCCTTGCCCTGGCTGTGGCTTTGGATGCGACGCCGAAGTCGTTTCAAAAAGTTTGAAGCTCAGCTTTCGAATGCTCTGGACCTGATGGGGCGAGCACTGCGTTCCGGACACAGTTTATCGTCTGCCCTGCACGTCGTTTCCAGTGAAATGCCTGCTCCCATTTCGAAGGAGTTTCAGAAGGTTCACGAAGAACAGAACCTGGGAATTCCAATCGACCAGGCGCTTAAAAATATGCTGAAACGTATGCCGAGCATGGACGTTCAGTTCTTTGTCATTGCTGTTTGTATTCAGCGTCAATGCGGTGGTGACCTTGCCGAAATTCTGGCAAAAATTGGCGGATTGGTTCGCGAACGTTTCAAGATTCTGGGGCAGGTTAAGGCGTTGACCGGAGAAGGTCGAATCAGCGGAATCGTGTTGATGGCGTTGCCGCCAGTTCTGTTTGCCGCTGTTTATTATCTGAATCCCGATTACGTGATGATCCTGTTTGATCGTGAAGAAGGTCGGAAGATGTTGTTTGCAACAGGCTTTCTTCAGTTGCTTGGTGCAATCTGCATCAAAAAGATCATCGACATCAAAGTGTGAGTTTACGGCAGGTTTTTGAAGTCTGCGTTCATCAAAACAAATAGCGTTTCCCTCTGCGGGAGTTCGATTAAATGTCACCTGAAATCATCATTCCTGTTTCTGCGTTCTGTGCGATCGCTTGTGTCGCGTGGGTCATTCTAAACCTGGTCACAGGCAAGAAGTCTCGCGCCTCGCAACGTTTGGATGAATTGCGCGATCCTGGATCTCGCAAACGTCGTGAGAACGATAATGCGTCCGTGAAGAACGTGCTTGAAAAAGCGGCTCCGGCACTGTCCAACGTTCTTAAACCGAAGACTGAAGCCGAACAGAGTAAGCTGAAAATTCGACTTGCAAATGCGGGCTTTTCAGGTCCCAATGCACCTCGAAACTTTCTTGCCCTGAAGTTTGTTGGATTTATTATGGGCATCATTTTTGGAGCCGGTTATGGCTTCGCCAATATGGGATCCGGCGGTAATTCGTGGACGTCGTTCATTATTGGCGGTGGAGCCGGTTTTTATATTCCGGAAGCGATGTTGACGCTGATGAAGATGTCCAGACAGCAGAAGATCTTTCTTCAGTTGCCCGATGCTCTGGACCTTCTGGTTGTGTGTGTCGAAGCTGGTCTGGGATTGGATGCGGCGATGCGTCGGGTTTCTGAAGAACTGGCCAATGGTGCTCCTGAAGTTTGTCAGGAACTTGCCACTGCCAACATGCAGTTGCAGATGGGTAAGCATCGACGCGACGTGCTGCATGACCTGGGAATTCGAACCGGCGTGGACGACATGAGAGCTCTTGCGGCGATCCTGATTCAGGCTGACCGATTCGGTTCGTCGATCGCTCAGGCATTGCGAGTCCAATCGGACAGTATGAGAACCAAGCGAAGGCAAATGGCCGAAGAAAAGGCTCAGGGAGCTGCGGTGAAAATGATTTTTCCGCTGGTTCTATTCATCTTCCCGGGTATTTTCGTAATTCTGGTAGGCCCTGCCGGCATTCAGTTGATGGACAATATCGTCAACAAATAAGGTTGCCAATCGGCAACTGCTTGATTGAGACAACGAAGCCCCGGAAGTCGATTTGCGACATCTGGGGCTTTTTTTATGTCGCCAATGGAAGGCGGCCAGCTGGTGCAAATGTTTGCGATAATGAAACGCGATTCGTGGATTGTTGCCGTGTTTGTTTTCTAGAACCACCAGACATTGCGCTGGACAAACTCAACAACATCACCGAACAGGCGGAACGCCAAAGAACATTCACCGCAGTAGATGCGAGTTGTGACTTCAGTTCCGATTTGTTGTGTTGGAATTTGTTCGCCTTCATCGGCAACGGCAATCAGTTCGAATGCGGTACCCAATTCCGGGTCGATGGTGGATCGCGTCGCAAGTGTGGTTAACTTGCATTTAAATCTTGACTGAGGCAGGCTGACGACGGCAAAGTCACCTTCCAGCTGGCCGCCCTTGTTTTCGTCAATAAGTGTTTGTCGAGCACGGTTCAGATGCCCCATGCGTTTTTCTTCGACCAATAGTTCCATGTGCCAATCGCCCTTTTCGTTCATGATGTCAAACAGGTGATCACCCTGCTGAACGGGACGGTCTTTCAGAATGTCCAGTCGTTTGAAGTCGGGAATGATTCCGTCTGCTGGAGCAATAACTCGCAGCTTATTGGTTCGCGTTTCAAGAAGCTTCTGCAGTTGAACTTCGGCGATCTTCAGATCGGCTTTCGTCGTAATGAGCTCTATGTCCAGGCGATGAGCTTCAGTGGCCTGTTCGCCACTGCTGCCGATGCTGTTTCTTGTACGGTTAGCCTGATCAATGTGCATCATGTGCTTGTCACGTTCTGCTTCAGCACCTTTGATTTCTGTGTTTAGTTGGTCATTTTCCAGTATTAAAATGACGTCGCCTTTTTTGACTCGATAATCGCCTGCTTCATCGGGCTTCACCACGATTTCCGTGATTTCACCATCCCACAACGCAAACACCGCGTGCTGTTCAACTGGCATTAGTTTGCCATCGGCTTCAACCGGGTAAGAAACCTTAACCAGTGCCAAAGCCGCCACAATTCCACCAATTAGCAGCAGCACTCCCATTGTGATGGCGAGCTTTTTGCCTTGGAACCATTCAAGGCAACTGCCCATTAACTTGAAAAATGATTTCCCCAGGATGCGTCCATGCGCCCGTGAATTCCACAGCGCTGCGCCGATATGATCGGCGAGTAATTCGGCTCGCTGTTCCAGTTGTGGGGCGGGTTCAGATTCGCCAACCTGTTCGACAACAATACAGCCGACCGCCTTGGGGCGTTTGATTTTTCGCTTTTGTTCTGCTTCTTCGCCCTGCTCTCGTACCAGTACCTCGTTCGGAAACAGAGGCACGATCATGATCATTCGGGAGCCGCTTTCCTGAACGAAGTTTGCCAGAGGTTTTTCCACCTGTGGCGCCAAGCCTTCGATCTTTCCGGCGTACAAAAGTGTTTCACCCGAATCAATCACACGTTTGGCCAGCTTTGACATCGCCTGTATCAGGTTAGCTCTGGCGTTGACCGTTGACTGCCCGCTGACAGCTCGAATTTTAACGCTGCTGCCCTTCTTTGTGACAATGCTTAGTCGGTCACAGCTAAGCAATGGTCGACCGTCGCTGGCGGCTGCGTCGGCGACTTCCTGTTCGTCCAAAGATCGCTGAATACGAAGGGTAAATTGTTCAAAGTCTGTCCAGAACTTGCTCTTTAAGTCTTCGTTCATGGACGCATTGCGTCGCTTGCCTTCGATGTAACGCGAAGCGTAGCCACACATTTGTTCCAGAAACTGCATGTATCCGGATCGAGCTTTGTCTGGAACCTGGGCACGCTGGAACAGCTGAACAACTCCAACGCACTCTTTTTCTTTGTGCAAGGCAGACAAAACCATGACGTGCTCTGTTGGCAGGTCAACGCCCTGTCCGTGAACAAGCGTTTTGGCTTCGCCGGTTTGAAGTACGTCAATCAGCAGCTTCTCATTAACCTGCAGAGCTCCCGGAATTTCTCGCAGGCCTGTCTGGTCCAGGTTTACTTCCGCGGCCAGTGCAAGTCGACTGCCGTTTTCCAGCATCCACACGGCACCCGCTTTGGCGCCAATTGCCGTCACAACCCGAGTTAGGAACTCGTTGAAAAATATGTTGGGAGGAACTTCTTCTCCTGAAAGTTTTTCCACCTCGCGCGCAAGTTGCATGACTTTTTCGCGAACGCGATTCAGGTTTTCTTCTGATGAGCCACCTGGTTCAGACATTGTTTTTCCGACCAATCGGCCAAGCCGACCCTGTACTTCTGGAGACGATTCTGGGTGATGCAAGACGCGGCATGCTGCGAGACGTCAAATTCACCGCGGGCAAGACGAATCCGAGAAGGTTTTCCAACGGAAGTCTTGTGTAAACATCACTTTGCGCCGCGAAAGCGGCTTCTTGCGGCAGTTTTGCACAGATCCGCATGCAGAGCAACATCGAGTGCACCATGGTTCGTCTGTTTTCCAGTGCGACGGGCGTTTTGGCCGGACTTGCGGCAGCAATCTACGAATGCCCGCTGCTTACGGAATCTGGTTGAATAGCCATTTTGCAGCTCAGCCTCCGCCAGACACGTCTTAGTCTGAATCGGATAATGCGATGAGTGGCTGGCTTGGGTGGTTTAGCGAGTTGTCGTGGCTATCGTTGCGGCTTTGCGGTTTGTCGCTGTGTCCTGAGCGGGCAACGCCAACACGCAGCGCACGGCACATGCGAGCTCACTTGTGCTGAGGGTGGCTATGAGAGGGCATTTTAATGCCGCTGTCTTCGTCAGGAAAGCGGTCGCTCTGTCGATGTCAGCGTGTTTCCAACGCCGCGTTGCTGCGACTAGTTGGGCGTTTTCACAGGTTGATCGGCGGTGCATTCGCTTGCGGCAAATCGGTGCAGTCCGAAAAGTTCTGCATTCTTCAAACGTGGTGCCGCTGCGTCCTTGTCGGAAATAACTGGAGACGAAACCGGCCAGTCTATTCCCAGATCGGGGTCATCCCAGCGGACTGCTCGTTCGTATTCCGGGCTGTAAAAGTCGGTGCACTTGTACAGAAAGTCGGCAGTGTCGCTTAGCACACAAAAACCATGTCCGAACCCTGGAGGCACGTAAAGTTGGCGCCCGTTCTCAGAGGACAGATTTACGCCAACCCATTCTCCGAAAGTTGTACTGTCGATCTGCAGGTCAATCGCCACGTCAAAAACTTCACCCGCCAGAACAGTGACCAGTTTTCCTTGAGGATTTCGGATCTGATAGTGTAAGCCTCGCAGCACGCCTTTGACTGAGTGCGAAAAGTTGTCCTGGACAAATGGCCGTTCAATTCCAGCTTCCAGATATCGGTCCGAATGAAAGGTCTCAGTAAAGTAGCCTCGAGCATCGCCGAATCGTCGTGTTTCGATCATGACGACACCTTTAAGTTTAGTTTCGATGATGTTCATCTGCGATCCATGTTTAGAAAAGTTGCGACAGTGCACGCACGACTGCGAAAGTTGTCGCCTGCGGGGCGTTTTTCTTGTTTTGTATCTTCGCGATTCAACGGCTCATGCGACCGTGCTGTGTCTTCGCCAGAGCAGCTGCTGATTGGACGGATTGGTTTGTGTATTCGATCATCAGGATAGAAACGTCATCGCCCGGGATTCCGTTTGCGGCCCAGTCGTGCACGTTTTTCGCGACCAGTTTGACCAGCTCGTTGACTCCCAGCGTGCGGCCTTCCTTAAGCCACTTTACAACTCGGTCCAGGCCAGCCTCTTCGCGTTCACTGTTTAAGACTTCGAACAAACCGTCGCTAAAGAACAGCAATCTGTCGTGTGGTTGCAGCATAAGTTCGTGGTGATCGTAGTCGGCTTCAGGAGCGATTCCGATTGGGAACCCAGACCCTTTCAGTTGGCGTATACTTCCGTCGGCGGCGATCAAAAGCGGAGGCGGGTGTCCGGCGGTTGAATATTCCAGGCGGCCGGTTTCCGCGTCGAGGACTCCGTACAGCATCGAAAAATACTGTGATGTTTCCATATCCATCTGGAATTGACTGTTAAGCCGACTAAGGACTTCCGTCGGCGGCACAATCAAGTGACGCGGGTCTTGCGCGGAATCTGCCCACAGCAAAGGAGTGTGTCGGTAGCGTGGGTCGATAACGTGCTGAACCGTAACCGCCAGTAGCGCTGACTTGAGGCCATGGCCACAAACATCAATGAAGCTAATGCCGAAACGGTTTTCGGCCAGCTTGTAAACATTAAATGCATCACCGCCAAGTTGAATTGACGGTTCAAACGACCATGCAAAGTCGATGCCGTCTGAGTCTGGCAGGTGTTGCGGCAACAGAGCTCGCTGGACGTTGGCGGCCGCGTCCAGTTCGCATTGAAGTTTTGCGTGGGCCTGTTCAACGGCTACGCGAGATCGACCGATTTCGTCGATTTTTTCCTGTAGCTTGTCTTCCAGTTCAAGGACTCGCGTTCCGGATTTCATTCGGATGCGAAGTTCGGCTGGATCGAACGGCTTCGTCACGAAATCGTCGGCCCCGGCGGCCAGGCCACTGATGAAGTGTCCTTTTTCGTGATTCGCGGTCAGCATCACAACATAGGTGTAGTGACTGTCCTGCTGTTCGCGAATTCGGCGACAGAGTTCCAGACCGGACACGCCAGGCATCTTCCAGTCGGTAATTACAAATCGCGTGGGGCTTATCAAGAAACGTTCCCACTCTACATCTCCGCAACTGGCAACAGTTACGTCTTAGCCTTCGCTTTTAAGAAATGTTCGGATCAATTTCTGAGCTATTGGATCATCTTCAGCGACCAGGACCCTCATTTCAAACGCTCCCTGTTGACATACATAATGCCTGAATTCTGAGTCAATTTCTGCCTCACATACGACGACAGAACTTGTCGCGGTTTGCTAAGCGACCATCTGCACATGTGTAGTGCGTGTTCCGCATTCTTTAAATCAGTTTGGGAACCCATTGTTGTGATCGTGATTACCAGCGATTTTGTTGCGTCGCGAAGTATTGCTTTTGCCAGAAACATCCAGTTTCTTAAGTACCGCGGGCCGAGCCTACCAGGTTCTTTATAGAATCGGTACAACCATTCCAGGCCAATTCCGGCAATCCACGTTGGGGCGCGGCAGATTTCTCCGGTTACAAAATTGAAGGAGCCACCCAATTGTACGCTCACGGGTCACCAAGCTGTTGGTGCCATCTGTGAATCCACGCTTCGCCTTTGGGCTGCCCGAATACAACCAGAAGAATATCCGGTTTTGCTGACTTGATGCGTTCGATCATGGCAGCTTCTTCGTCAGGACCCAGTTCGCCGAATGGTGGAGATTCGACTCCCGCTACTTTTAGCCCCGGATTTCTGTTCTTTAGAATCTCGGCTGCCGACTGAGCAACTCCAGCAGCGCCTCCCCAAAAGTAAATTGATTGCCCTTTTTCGGCCGCCATTTCGGCAATGGAATAGATCAGGTCAGAACCGGCAACACGTTCCGGGATCGGTTTGTTCGTAAATCTGGATCGCCAAACGATGGGCATGCCGTCAGCCAGAATAAACGCAGCAGCATTGTTGATTTCAGACATTTCCTTGTGGCTGTCCGTCAGCATCAGGTAATGCATGTTGCTTTTATGAAGTATCCGGGCTTGTCTGAATCAGCCTGACGTTCAATCAGCTGCATTGCTTCCGAATACGTAACAGGCGCGAATGGAACGCCCAGATGTCGACGGGTCTATACGACTTGGCCCCTGCGGATTCGCTGTCAGGTTGCAATCCCGTCGGTAGCGTGCGATTGTGTTTTTGCACGGGTTGGGTTATCGGTGCGTCGGCTGCAACTGGCATACAGGACTTTCGTTGGTCGGGCGTTTCCAGCGTTTGGTGAACGCTCGAACTTCATTTCAAAGAACAGTGAGTACGTGGAAACGCTACCGGATATTGGCAATTCCGGATGGCCGGTGCATCGCTGAGTTCTTTATTGACTTGCCTGAAAAACACGGCGTTCTACATAGAATTGGTGCAAAATCTGATCGTTAATCCGCAATATTGAGATAGCCGTTTCAGGTCGCGACAGGGCTGGAATACAGCTTGTTTCAGGAGGATGTGCGACGTCGAACAGCTAACGCACGAGCTACGTTTTCAGTTGTTGTGTCACGTTGCTGTGCTCCTGATGCAGGCCTGTTTTTGTGGGGGCAGCCTGCTTGAAGAAGGACTTGGATGGCTGAAGCTGGCAGGCATCGAAACACACGGGCAGCTTGAAAAGATGACACTGTACTTTCAAATCGCAGTTGCAGTGTGAAGGAAAATGCGTTGGTAATGCTGGTGGATGTGGCAAGTTCTAAAGCGACCACACGATAGGCGATTACGCAGCGGGTTCTGGAATATTCGTTTTTCGTTGTCTTGCCCGCATTTAGATACGCAAATGAGTGCGAATTTGTCTTTTGGTGTTTGTCCGAATTGACTTGAATTGCTGTAAGGTTCGCCATGAAGGGAATAATCTTCACGGAGTTTTTTGAACGGGTTGAGAACGTGTTCTCGATCGATGTCGCTGAACAGATGCTGGAGCTTGCCAATCCCGCGTCGGGAGGAATCTATACTTCCGTCGGTAACTATGACCATCGGGAACTGTTGCTTTTGGTTGAACAGCTAAGCCTGATCACAGGTGTGCCGGAATGCGATCTGACAATGTCGTTTGGTGAGCATCTGTTTTTCAGGTTCACGCAAATGTATCCGGGCATGCTTACGGGGAAGACGTCGGTCTTTGCCTTTATCGAGTCGGTTGAGGAAGTTATCCATGTTCACGTTCGAAAGCTTTATCCTGACGCCGAATTGCCAACGATTGGTACTCAGCGATTGGATGATGGCTCGTTGCACGTCACATATCGCTCCCCTCGTGAATTGGGCGATATTGCTCATTCAATGATGTCTGGTTGCATTAAGCACTTCGACGAAGCCCTGGCGATTGAGCGAATGGATCTGCAGGATGAATCTGGTCCCTTTGTTCATTTCCGAATTTACCCCGTAGATGTCAGGGTAGAAGCATGCTCGAAATAGATAGAGCCTTGCGCCGCGCTGAAAGGGAAAGAGCCGCAAGAAAGACAGCAGAGCAACTGTTGGAAGAGCGGAGTCTGGACCTGTTTCTGGCCAATGAACGCACCAACGCAGCCCGTGAGCAGCTTGAAGATCGTGTGAATGAGCGAACACGTGAATTGGCAATTGCGACTGAGCTTCTACGTAAAGCCGCTCAGCGCGCAGAAGCTGCCAATGAAGCCAAGAGCAGCTTTCTTGCAAATATGAGTCATGAAATCCGTACACCGATGAACGGCATCATTGGAATGACGGAATTGGTTCTGGAATCTTCCCTGTCGCCAACTCAGCGAAACTATTTGGGAATCGTCAGAGACTCATCACATGCGTTGTTGGGAATTATTAACGACGTATTGGACTTCTCGAAGATTGAAGCCGGCAAACTGGATATATCCCCCGTCGAATTTGATATTCGAAACCAACTTGCCGCCACAACAAGAACGCTTGCAGTAAAAGCTTACGCAAAAGGTGTTGAGCTTATCTGCAGCGTTGACCCAACGTTGCCGAAGTTGGTGTTTGGTGATGCTGGGCGGTTTTCACAGATTCTCATCAACCTGCTTGGGAACGCGATTAAGTTTACAGACGAAGGCGAGGTTGTTGTTCGTCTTACATCCCGATCTGCCGCAGGTGACACGCTGCTGATTAGCCTGTCTGTTACTGATACCGGTATCGGTATTCTACCCGAAAAACAGGCCCTCGTGTTTCAGCCGTTTGACCAGGCTGATGGTTCCACAACTCGCGTCTACGGTGGATCCGGGCTGGGCCTCGCCATTTCCCGGCAACTGGCAAAAATGATGGGAGGAGAAATTACAGTCTGCAGTGATGGCGTTTCCGGATCAACGTTCTCGGTCGAATTGCAGATGCAGTACAGTCATAGGCCGCGTGCTGAAACCCCTGCAACGCTGCAGGGGTTTGAAAACATCAAGCCGTCTCTGATCCTGAACAATCCCAGTCAGGCGTCTGCCATTGAGGAGATGTTGAGCCAATTGGGAATGCCGGTCGTTGCAGCAATCGATTCCCCCAATTTGTTTGTGGTCGATCAATCGCGACTTGACGATGCTACGATCGTCCAACATCCCGATTTGCCGGTTGTCGTGTTGACATCCGTGACGTCCCACCAGGACCGTCAAACTGCGTCTGAAGACTCAGACGTCAATGCACGCAGCGGGCGAAGTGTGAGCGTTGCAAAGCCTGTTTTCGAAACTGACTTATTGCAGGCCATCAAAGTCGCAGTGTTTGGCGATGTCGTTTCCGAAGCTGTTGTGAATGACGGACGTGTCCAAGACGCACTGATTGAAGAGACGGGAATCAAAATTCTGGTCGCCGAAGACAATCATGTGAATCAACTATTGGCAGAAAAACTTCTTCAGCAGATGGGGCATTCCGTCAAGGTTGTCTCCAACGGTGTTGGAGCAGTTGATGCGTTTATGTACGGAAAGTTCGACTTGATTCTGATGGACGTGCAGATGCCATTGATGGATGGTATTGAAGCAACCATGAGAATTCGAAGTCATGAACAGGGCTTAAGTCGAATCCCAATCATCGCCCTGACCGCACATGCGATGGCAGCTGATAAGAAACGTTGTCTTGATGCCGGAATGGACGATTATGTGACGAAGCCGATCGAACGTTCGGTTCTGGAAACGACAATTGTTAAACATTTGGGCAAGAAACTGTCCATTGGTTCGAAACCCAGAATGTCTGAAGGCATTGCCCCGGCGCTTGATGCTGAATTCAAAGATCGTCGAAAGGCGTCCAGCGAAGTTGCAAAGATCAGGAAAGTCATGATGGATGCTCACGAGGAATTGAATAAGAAAATCAGCAATGTGCCGGTTTTTGATCATCAGGACTTGCAGGGCCGCATCGGCAACAACATGGAATTGTTGCAACGTGTTGCGGCGATCTTCAGCGAAACCGGAGATCAATACGTCGGAAAAATACAGGCGGCTATTCAGGCGGGAGACGCAGAAGCAGCCAGTGACGCAGCTCATTCACTGAAAGGGGCTTCAGCGAGCCTCGGAGGCAAGCGGTGTTCTGAAGTTGCCCGGTGTATCGAGACTTCAGGTCGCGAAGGTGACCTGGACAGCGTGGCTGGTTTCATTCAGTCTTTGCAGGATGAAGTCGCAGCTCTGAAATGTGAACTGTCTGATTTTCTTCGCAATAGTTCGTCTGAAACGGTGTAACATGAACGGCGAAGTGAGAGTTCTCATTGCTGAAGATGATCTGATTGCTCAGGCCATGCTTGTGTCTGCGCTGGAATCCTGGGGATACCGGCCAATCCTTGCTACTGACGGCAGGGAGGCTCTGGACATTATGTCGCAGCCTGATCCGCCTCAGATGGCGATTCTGGATTGGACGATGCCTTCAATGTCCGGAATTGAAGTTTGTCGCCACATTCGGCAACATAATCCAATTCCCTATACCTTTATTGTTCTGTTAACACATCGAGATGAACAGACCGATCGACTGACCGGTCTGGAATCCGGCGCCGACGATTTTGTCACAAAGCCATTCGATCCCAGGGAACTGCGGTTGCGACTGCGGACGGGGCTTAGAATTCTTCAGTTGCAGCAGCAGCTTGAAGATGCGCGGGATGCGTCTCGCTTGGAAGCGAATTCTGACCAGCTGACCGGACTCTGGAACAGACGCAGCCTTCATCCTCGTCTTGAGCGAGAGATAGCTCGCTGTCGTGAATCGAGACGATCATTAAGCGTCATCATGCTGGACATCGATCATTTCAAATCAATCAACGACGGCGCGGGGCATGCCTATGGTGACAGTGCATTAAAGTTGGTTGCCCAGACAATTAAGCAGGGGGCCCGCGCCGACGATTTTGTTGGACGTTTTGGCGGGGACGAATTCATTGTTGTTTTGCCCGGGGCCGATGAAGATGTCGCAAAGCGTGCAGCGGAAAGAATAAGACTGGATATCTCTTCATCGCAGTTATTGTCGGTTGAGAATCCGTTTTCTATAACCGTCAGTATTGGGGTCGCTGAGGTGACTGGAATTGCTGTTTTGACTCCGGAAATCGCACTCAGTATGGCGGACCGAGCACTCTATGCCGCGAAAAGAGCTGGACGAAATCGAGTTGTTTGCTTTGACGATTCCATGGAACCAGGGGAATCGTCGTTGCAACAGGAATCTCACGTTGAGCGACGATAGCTTAGTGCGCAGAAATGCGGATCCTTTGAATTTGTATGCTGCAGGTTTCTCATTTAGACAGCGGTCAGTGCACAGAAATTCAATTTCCTTAACTCGCCCTGTCTTCCGTTTTGCTTTGCAACATTAAATAAACACGATGGCGTACTGCCGTGTCTTGTGGCTGCATTGCAGGCTTGTCCCAATTGTGGGACGCATCCAACAGGTCAGGCACATCTGCAACAGAAGGTAACCTGCTAAAATGTCCGCACCATTGTTTGTCGTTGGACATCGGAAACCTGATACAGATTCCTCTACGTCTGCAGTGGCGTACGCTCGTTTTCTGAATACTTCTGGGCGGTACCAGGAAAATGCCATTCCGGTTGTGCCCGGTGAACTGACGCCACAGGCCGAATGGGTGTTCAAATATGCAAACGTCGATGTGCCCGAACGTGTTGAAACACTGGCGCCCCGTGTCAGAGACGTCGCACGGCTTTCGCCCGACTTTCTGAAAAACTCCGACCGACTGCGAGATGCTGTCGATATGTTGATTCGAACCGGGCACAGCATGTTGCCCATCGTTGATGAGCAACATCGACTTTGCGGAGTCTTCAGCAACCGAGAGGATGCCGGGTGATACCTGCTAAATCTGGATGCTGCTCCAATCGCGGCCAGCCTGTTGACATGGGACGACCTGATTAAGCTGCCTGGCGGACGATTGGTCGGAACCACCGTTGGTGGTTCTGAGTATGGAAACATTGTGCTGGCTTTAGCTGGCGACGATGACTGGGGGCGGTCTCTTACGGCTGACGATATCCTGATTGCTGCAAGCCTTGATGTTTTGGACCTTCTGCCGTTAGAACGTCGCCCCAGTCGTATCATTCTGGTTAACGCGGAATTTGATCCGTACCTGCACACGAATGCGATGGCCAGAAACGTGTCTGTCATCGTTTTCAGTGGTACGGCGACCGACCTGCTGTCTTCGCTAAACAGGCAGGTGCGTCTGGAGTCCCTGCATTTTCCCCACGGTATCTGTGTCGGCGCAGATGATCTGCTGGAAGATGTTGTTGGACTGATTTCATCGTGTCGTAGAGCGATTCCCGTTGTTGATGATGAGAATCGGCTGATCGGAGTTGTCGCTCGAAAGGACCTGAAAGCACCTTCTCGTCGAAAGGCGATTTTGATCGATCATTTCGAATCAGATCAGGCAGTGCCTGGGATTGAGTCGCTGGATATTGTCGAGATCGTCGATCACCATCGGATCGGCAATATTGAAACGCCGTCGCCAGTGCGCGTGGATTGTCGACCGATCGGAAGTTCCTGCTCAATAGTCGCCATGAACTATTTCGAAGCAAATCTGGAACCCGATCCTTCAACAGCCATTCTATTGCTTGGTGGACTCTGTGCGGACACGCTCGCCCTGCGAGGTCCAACAGCAACACCACTCGATCAAATGATTGCGGGACGACTGGCAGGCATTGCTGGTATAGACCTGGAATACTTTGGTAGAGACTTGCTTCGTGCGGGCGATGATCTGATGGCCTCTGCTGCGGCTGATATCTGGAATCGCGACCAGAAGGTCTTTGGTGTTCGCAACAGAAAATTTGCTGTCGCTCAATTGGAAACCGTCGCGATGGATGCACTTTCCATGGATCAGTTGCAATCTCTTCGAGATGAGCTGCAGCGAGACTTTGATCGCAACAACTACCTCACCAGTCTGCTGGTGGTGACCGACGTTGTTAAGGGGGACAGCTGGATCACATGTTTTGAATCGGATGTTGCTGAGGGGACAACATCGATGGCGTTTGGCGGTGAATGTCCCTGCCCGCATTGGGTGGGAGTCGCAAACGTTGTCTCACGAAAGAAGCAAATCGTCCCTGAATTGATGAAATTATTCGCAGAATTGCCTCTGTGATTGCGATAGTGATTGTCAATATCCAAAAACGAAACCGTCGAGCTGTTTGTAGGTTCGGCGGAACTTGATGTGCATCACGATACGGTTTCTGATTGAGAGTATTGAACTAACATGGCCACTATTGTTGTAACCGGCGGTGCGGGTTTCTTAGGAAGCCACCTGATTGATCGATTGATTGCTCGTGGTGATGACATCATCTGTGTCGACAACCTGTTTACCGGGCGCAAAGATAACATTCGCCATCTGCTGGGGAACTCTCAGTTCGAATTCATTCGGCACGACGTCGTTAATCCACTGTTTGTTGAGTGCGACCAAATCTATAACCTTGCATGTCCAGCGTCGCCGGTTTCCTATCAATATAATCCGATCAAGACAATCAAAACTTCAAGCGTCGGGACAGTCAATGTTCTGGGGCTAGCCAAACGTTGTAACGCACGAATCCTGCATGCTTCAACTTCTGAAGTCTACGGAGACCCGGCGATTCATCCGCAACCGGAATCTTATTGGGGACACGTGAATCCCATTGGCCCACGAAGTTGCTATGACGAAGGCAAGCGAATCGCAGAATCGCTGTGCATGAACTACCACGTTTCGCATGGTGTTGAAGTTCGATTGATAAGGATCTTTAACACCTATGGGCCGCGGATGGACCCGAATGATGGTCGAGTCGTTTCCAACTTTATCAATCAGGCCCTGCGTGGGCAGGACATCACCGTTTATGGAGACGGCGGACAAACTCGTTCATTCTGTTACGTGGACGACTTGATTGAAGGAATGATCAAGTTGATGGATCAGGACGAAACTACCGGACCGATGAACATCGGCAATCCCATTGAAACGTCGATGCGGGAACTGGCCGATACGATTATTCAGCTAACCGGATCTCAGTCCCGAGTTGTGAACGAACCACTTCCGCAGGATGACCCAACGCAGCGCTGTCCAGACATTACGCTGGCAAAAAAGGTACTGGGATGGCAGCCGTCTGTATTGCTTGAACAAGGATTGCAGAACACGATTGACTACTACCGAAGCCTGATGGAAAACAACGATATCTGGACCAACTCATCACACCAGCACTGTGCTGTCAGCCGTTAGAGCGTCTTCATTCCGCTCTGAAATTCAGCAATTTCGATAAGATGCTTCGAATGCTGCCACCATTGAGTGGCAGCTTTTTTTTTCGAGGCCTCGAGCGACTGCACTGTGATCGTTGCCTGGAAATGGCAAATTGAGGTTGCTTCGCCACTTGGAGTGACTGTCGCTGCAACTATGGTCGTTTACTGCCAGTCAAACCACAAGCCAGCCTTGTAACCAGCTCAAATAAAGCGACCGCTTTCAGGCGGTGACTGGCCCCGACAGTGGCTCAGTGGGTGGAATCGAATCAATTGATTCAACTGGGAGTGTTGCCAACTGCACATAGTCTGGGCGATCTGCCGACGTTGCATGTCGAAACGACCGAACGATCTTGCCTCGATGAATTAAGAACGTCCCAGGCATCCGAAAGCCATTCCCGTTCAGGGCGCCAATGCCGTGACCGGATATCCACGCGTTGAATCCTCGCATCCAGACTTTTAAACCGAATAGCTGCCGGAACCCACCCATTTCCAGCCCAAAGGCCTCGTACAGGGCACATACGGGGTCGCGGAAGCAGTGCACGTCCGTCAATTGATTGCGTTCAAGAAGGTCGGTAGGCTCTTCGTATCCCATATGAACTAAAGCGATCTGGGTTCCGTTGGCTTCAATCTGTTGCCTTTGGCTGGCAATGTCAAACAGAGCTTCGCGGCAAAACGTACATCCTGAATGTCGAAGAAACACAACCAGCACTGGATTGCGTCTTGAAAGCTCAGTCATTGATGAGCCAAATTGACTTAGCATTCGGCCCATCGGGTCGATTGGCTTAACTGGCGGGCTAACAGTGATAAGATGCTGATCTGCCTGATGAGCCTGAGCGGCTCTCCACAGGATCACACAAAATGGGAACCACCAAATCAGGTCATTGGTTAAGATTGTCCAACCCAATGCCAGAGGTAGTTTCCCGCTGTAGACTGATGATGCGAATCCGATTGGGCCCGCAACTTTTCCAAGCAGGCCAACTAAAACAATCGGCCAGTGGCGAAAGGGATCTCGAGCGGCAATGCCATAGCCGATTCCGTAAACACCGACGATCATCCCAATGCACTGCCAGAATTCTGGATACAGCGGAAGTGGATCGAATCCGGTTATCCGAAACAATGCCATCGGGAAAATTATGGCGAATGCACCCCAGGCAAGGTTGTAGACCGCGGCCGCGATCAAAACTTTTCGCATCCACGGTGAAGCTTGCATATTTGCAATTGAATTGGAGCACACTTCGTTTTTACGTTCTGCAATCACGGTGTATTCTAACCCAATCTTAACCAGGCAAACAGATAAGTCAGTAATGTTGCCAGAATGGCATTACATGACCTGCATTTGGGGATCGAGACACATCAGGCCAAATTAAATGCCTGCAGTGTCTCGTGCAGTTTAGACCTTATAGTCGCTTCGTTTCATTTGGCGAGTGAATTTGGCAATGTAAATCCCGAGCGATCAGCGAAAAAACGCTGCAGTCACGTGTGATGTTTCAGCACGAGGCGATTTCCGGGTCGAGTTCGTCGAAAAGGTCTCGTAGTTTGTCAACGGCAACGATCTGCAATTGACGAACTCGTTCTTTCGATAGCCCCATTTCAGCAGACAGTTCTCGAAGAGTTTTCACGACGCCGTCTTTGGTTAAACCGAACCTTGCTGTAACAATCTGATGCTCTCGCTCATTCAGCCTGTCAGCCATCATCGCGATCAATGATGTCATACGTTGTTCTTCTTTGACCCACTCACCAATGGCCGCGTCTGATTCTGCGTTGGGAATTTCGTTAAGAACTTCTACCGACGATTTGAATTCCAGTGTGTTACGTCTTTGGCTTCGCTGAGCATAGCGATAGAAGTGTCGCTGCACCGAATGGGTCGCATATGTGCTGAATCGAAAGCCACGTGAAAAGTCGAATTTGTTGATTGCCTTCAGCAGAATTTCGTTCCCCTCACTCATGAGTTCGTCGAAGTCGCAAAAGGAGGTACAGAATTTTCGAGCGATCGAAATTACAAGTCGCAGGTTGCATTCAGCAATTTGATTTCGTACAGCATCTGCGTCTGTCAAAAGATTCGACAGATCTTCCGCCGTTTCTCGCCCTGACGAATTGGCTAGCAGTCGCTGACGAAGTTGTTCAGCCTGATACTTCAGGTAGTTCATTTTCCGAAACAGAAAGGTCTCTCCCTCTGGAGACAGCAGTGGGAGTCCTCGAAGTGATTCATAGTCTCCTGTTTCTGTTACATCTTCTGCGCGAACGTCGCTGTCAGAATAGATTGACGAACCGCTTTGCAGGCACATCAATTCGTGATCGCACTTTGATTCAAAGGCATCATTGTAAATGTGAAAAATCTGCTCAGGCAAACGGTAGTCGACGGTTTGTGATGCTGAAGGTGCGATCGTGTTCATTTTGAGCGTCGTTCTAGCTTGCGACCGGGGCCGCGTTGAAGCAATGAGTTCCGGACTTACACCTATTGTCAGCATTTAACACCAAGAGTTAACTAAGTAAACGTCCAAAACGGTCAATTTTTGTGGCATCGCACCGGGATTGTCGCGGTAAATTTATGAATTCGTTCATAAGTGAACGTTGTTTAGCCTCTGAAACGTTCATGTGTGCTGGGGTGGGGATTCACGGGACGTACCAAACTGGCTGGTCTGGCAAGGTTGGCGGGCACTGCAAACTCGCGTTTGACCGGAAACTAGACCTGCGTTGTTAGTGTTTGACGACTTACAGTAAATTTCGCTGACGTGTGGCCGCGGCTAACACGAAAATGACGATGCGGGCTGGTTCCCGTTGGCCAGAACTGCCCATAACAACAGCTAAATTGCCGAACTGCGGGCGTTTCTTGTGCCTGGTCAGTGGCGGCAACCTGTTTGCTCGCAAGCCGGCAATGCCCGGAGGAACGACTGAAGCTCTTCTATTTGAGTTACTGTAGAAAGTTGTGTTTGATGGGCAGTTGAAAAAGGCGACGTGTTT